>JBEICS010000263.1:0-3856 GCA_040383925.1 Acidimicrobiaceae bacterium
GCGGTCGAAGCTGGTCGCCGGCAGTGTGCTGGTGATCGACTACGGCGTGGCGCGCACCGCCGAGTTGGCCGGTCGCCCGTGGCGCGACTGGCTGCGCACCTATCGCGGACACGAGCGCGGTGTGCACTACCTACGCGATGCCGGCCTGCAGGACATCACCGCCGACATCGCGGTCGATCAACTGCCAGAGCCCGACGAGCTGCGCACCCAGGCTCAGTTCCTGCAGCGCTGGGGGATCGACGAACTGGTCGATGAAGGCCGTGCCGCCTGGGCCGCTGCAGCAGCTGCGCCCACCGTGGCGGCGATGTCGATGCGCAGCCGCATCCGTGAGGCCGAGGCGCTGCTCGACCCGGCAGGACTCGGTGGATTTCTGGCCCTGACCTTCCGGGTCGGCCCGAGCGGCCAGTAGCGTTCTCCTCCTGTGGCATCGGACAAGACCGCCGGACCCGAGTCGGTAGAACTCGCCAAGCAGCACGCTGCTGAAACCGCCCCTGAGGAACCAGAGGTTCCTGCCGAGGCGGATGTTGCCGACGACGACTACATCGCCGCGATCTCCGAGCCCGGCCACGACCACGAGCACCACGAGCACAGCAAGGCGGGCACCATCGCGCTGGCCCTGGGTGCCCTCGGCGTGGTGTACGGCGACATCGGCACCAGCCCGCTGTACGCACTGCGCGAGGCATTCACCGAAGACCACCACACGATGGTGGTCGACAAGGTGAATGTGTACGGCGTGGCGTCACTGGCCTTCTGGTCGCTCATCATCGTCATCTCCATCAAGTACCTCGCGTTCGTGATGCGCGCCGACAACAAGGGCGAGGGCGGCATCTTGTCGCTCACCTCGCTGGTGATGCGCCGCCGGCAGCGCACGGTGGCCAAGTCAGGTCTGCTGGTGGCGCTCGGCATCTTCGGGACAGCACTGCTCTACGGCGACGGGGCCATCACCCCGGCCATCTCGGTGCTGGCGGCCGTCGATGGGCTCACGTATGTCTCAACCGGGTTCGAGGACTGGCTCGTCCCGATTGCCATCGTCATCCTCGTGGCGCTGTTCCTGGTGCAGAAGAAGGGCACCGGCGCTGTGGGCAAGGTGTTCGGCCCGGTGATGATCGTGTGGTTCGCCACGCTGGCGGTGCTGGGTCTGCGTCAGGTGCTCGACCATCCCGAGATCATCAGCTCGGTGAATCCGGTGAATGCGGTGCGCTACTTCACGCACGAACCGATGAAGGCGTTCCTGTCGCTCGGTTCCATCTTCCTCGTCGTCACCGGTGGCGAAGCCCTCTATGCCGACATGGGCCACTTCGGCCGCAAACCCATCATGTGGGGCTGGTACGGCATGGTGCTGCCGTCGCTCGTGCTGAACTACTGGGGGCAGAGCGCGTTCCTGCTGGCCAACCCCGAGCTCGTGGAGGAGAAGTTCTTCTTCCTCATGGCGCCCGATGCGCTCAGGCTTCCGCTCGTGCTGCTGGCCACCGCGGCCACCGTCATCGCCTCGCAGGCGCTCATCTCGGGCGTGTTCTCGCTCACCGCTCAGGCAGTGCAACTCGACTACCTGCCGCGTATCGAGATCCGCCACACCAGTCATCAGCACATGGGCCAGATCTACGTGCCGCTGGTGAACTGGTTGCTGATGGCGGCGTGCATCGGCCTGGTGCTCGGCTTCCGCACCGCGTCGAACCTCGCCGCGGCCTACGGCATCGCCGTCACGATGACCATGGCCATCACCACGCTCATCTTCTTCAAGGTGCTCGTCGACCGCTGGAACTGGCCACGGTGGAGGGCGTACCTGGTGTGTGTGCCGCTGCTGGTCATCGAGACCGGGTTCGTCAGCGCCAACCTGGTGAAGATCCCCAGCGGCGGCTGGTTCGCACTCGCGGTGGCCATCATCTTGATGGTGCAGATGCAGACCTGGCGCCGCGGCCGGCAGTTGGTTGCCGAGCGCATCCATCGCGGCGAACGGCCCATCGTCGAGGTCCTCGACGAAGCCACCGATATCAAGCGCGTCGCTGGTACGGCCGTATTCATGTTCAAAGACCTCGGCAAGGCCCCGCCGGCGTTGGTGAACAATCTGCGCCACAACAAAGTGCTGCACCGGACCACGCTCATCGTGTCGGTCGACACCGACGATGCGCCCCGCGTCGACCCCGACGACCGCTACGAGGTCACCAAGGTCGAGCCCGGGGTGTTCCAGGTGCTGCTCACCTTCGGCTTCATGGAAGACCCTGATGTGCCTGCCGCACTGGCCCAGATCGAGCACCGTGGCCTCGACTTCGACCCCGACGACGTCACCTATTTCATCGGCCGCGAGTCCATCATCGCCGGCAAGGCTCCCGGCATGCACCCGTTGCGTGAGCACCTCTTCGTCCTGCTGAACCGCGGCGCCGACAGCGCCAGCCGCTTCTTCAACCTGCCCACCGATCGCGTGTTCGAGGTGGGTTCGCGCGTCGAGATCTGAGCGCACCCGGGATCGCCGACCCTGCGGTGCGCCCGTCCGGCTTTGCTACGTTCACCCCTGCGGATCAACCGAAGGGGACGACGACATGAGCGACGCCAACGCGATCGATGCACTGCAGTGGGAGAACCGGCGGTTCCCACCGTCCGACGCGTTCAAGCGCGAGGCACTGGTCACCGGCACGTTCCTGTACGACCAGGCCGACGCCGACTACCAGGGTTTCTGGGCGCGTCAGGCTGGCGAACTGCTCGACTGGAACACCGACTGGCACACGATCTGCGAGTGGGACCTGCCGTTCGCGAAGTGGTTCATCGGTGGCCAGCTGAACGTGAGCTACAACTGCCTCGACCGTCATGTGCTCGCGGGCCGTGGCGACAAGGTGGCCTTCCACTGGGAGGGCGAGCCCGGCGACACCCGCACCGTCACCTACGCCGAACTGCTCGACGAGACGCAACGGTTCGCCAACGTGCTGAAGGGCCTGGGCGTGCAGCGCGGCGACCGGGTGAACATCTACCTGCCGATGATCCCCGAGGCGGCGGTGGCCATGCTGGCGTGCGCCCGCATCGGCGCCGCCCACAGCGTGGTGTTCGGTGGCTTCAGCTCGAACTCGCTGCGCGACCGCATCAACGACGCCGAAGCGAAGGTACTCATCACCGCCGACGGCGGCTACCGCCGTGGCGAGGTGTTCCCGCTGAAGCCCGTGGCCGACGAGGCGCTGGACGACACCCCCAGCATCACTGGCGTCGTCGTGGTACGGCGCGGTGGCAACGAGGTGCCCATGCAGGAGGGCCGCGATCACTGGTACCACGACCTGATGGCCGCCGCCGACCCTGTGTGCCCCGCCGAGCCGATGGACAGCGAGCAACTGTTGTTCCTGCTGTACACGTCGGGCACCACGGGTAAGCCGAAGGGCATCATGCACACCAGTGGCGGCTACCTCACCCAGGTGGCCTTCACCCACAAGTACGTGTTCGACCTGCACGACGACGACATCTACTGGTGCACCGCCGATGTGGGCTGGATCACCGGGCACAGCTACATCGTCTACGGCCCACTGGCCAACGGCGCCACACAGGTGATGTACGAAGGTGTGCCCAACTTCCCCGGTAACGACCGCTTCTGGGCGATCATCGAGAAGTACCGGGTGACGAAGTTCTACACGGCGCCCACCGCCATCCGGACGTTCATGAAGTGGGGGATCGAGGAGCCCGCCAAGCACGACCTGTCGAGCCTGAAGGTGCTCGGGTCGGTCGGCGAGCCGATCAACCCGGAGGCATGGATGTGGTACCACGAGCACATCGGCGGCGGCCGGTGTCCGATCGTCGACACCTGGTGGCAGACCGAGACGGGCGGCATCATGATCAGCCCGCTGCCGGGTGCCACCACCACCAAGCCCGGGTCGGCGAC
>JBEICS010000264.1:0-3844 GCA_040383925.1 Acidimicrobiaceae bacterium
CCCCGCTGACGCCCTTGCCGCCGCGACCCTGGGTCTTGAAGCTGGCGGCCGGCACGGCCTTCACGTACTGCGCCTCGGTCATCACGATGACGAGCTCTTTGTCCTCGACGAGGTCTTCGATGCTCATGTCGCCCGTGTCGAGCGCCACCGGGCACACGCGCGGTGTGGCGAACTCTTGGCGGATGGCCGTCATTTCATCTTTGATCACACCGCGCAACTTCACCGGATCGTCGAGGATGCTCTGCAGCTCGATCATCCGCTCGCGAACTTCCTCCATCTCGCGTTCGAGATCGATACGGCTGAGCCGGGTGAGTTGACGCAACTGCATGTCGAGGATGTCGATGGCTTGCAGCTCGCTGAACTCGTACGGCGGGGCCATGAGCGCCTCTTTGGCGCTGGGCGCGTCCTCGCTGCCACGGATGAGGGCGATGATCGCGTCGATGACGTTCAGCGCCTTCAGGCGACCCTCGAGCAAGTGAGCGCGCTTGCGCGCCTTGTCGAGCCGGAACTCGGTGCGCCGGGTGATGACCGCCACCTGGTGGCGGATGTATCCCTCGAGCGCCGTAGCAAGGTTGAGGGTGCGCGGCACGTCGTCGACGAGTGCCACCATGTTCACGCCGAAGCTGGTCTGCAACTGGGTGAGCTTGTAGAGGTTGTTCAGCACCACGTTGGCGTTGGCGTCGCGCTTGAGTGTGATGATCAGGTTGGTCTTGCCGCCCGACGACCCGTCGTTCACATCGCTGATGCCGTCGAGTTCGCCCGAGTCGACCAACTCCTGGATACGGCCGGCGATGGCCGAGCAACTGGTCTGGTAGGGCAGTTCGGTGACGACGATCTGGTACCCGCCGCGCTTGGTCTCCTCGATGGTGGCCTTGGCGCGCATCTTGATGCTGCCGCGACCGGTGCGGTAGGCGTCGATGATGCCAGCCCGCCCGAGGATGGTGCCGCCCGTCGGGAAGTCGGGGCCCTTCACGAACTGCATCAGATCGTCGGGGGTTGCGCCGGGGTTGTCGATGAGGTGGATCGTGGCGTCGATGACCTCGCCCAAGTTGTGCGGCGGGATGTTGGTGGCCATGCCCACTGCGATCCCCTGGCTGCCGTTGACGAGCAGGTTGGGGAAGCGTGCCGGCAGCACGACCGGCTGCTCGCGGCTGCCGTCGTAGGTGGGGATCATGTCGACGGTGTTCTCGTCGATGTCGGCCAGCAACTGCATGGCCAACGGATGCAACCGGCATTCCGTGTAGCGGCTGGCGGCCGGACCGAAGTCGGGCGACCCGTAGTTGCCGTGGAAGTCGATGAGCGGGTGGCGCAGCGAGAAGGGCTGAGCCATGCGCACGAGGGCGTCGTAGATGGCGCCGTCGCCGTGCGGGTGGTACTTGGCCATCGTGTCGCCGGTGACGCGGGCCGACTTCACGAACGGACGGTCGGGGCGGAATCCCTGCTCGTCCATGTCCCAGATGATGCGGCGGTGCACCGGCTTCAAGCCGTCGCGCACGTCGGGCAGGGCGCGCGACATGATGACCGACATCGCGTAGTCGAGGAAGCTGCGCTCCATCTCGTCCTGGAGCGCCACCGGCTGGATGGACAGCGTCTCGGGTTCCTCGGCGCCGCCGTTGCCGTCGGCCGGGGTGGGGGTGTCGTTGTCGTCGCTCATCAGAAGTCGAGGTTCCTCACGTCGCGGGCATTGGTGGTGATGAACTGCTTGCGCAGGTCGACGTCGTCACCCATGAGCACGCTCATGATCTCGTCGGCCAGGGCCGCCTCTTCGACGGTGACCTGCAGCAGGGTGCGCGACCCGGCGTCCATCGTGGTGCTGCGCAGTTCTTCCCAGTCCATCTCGCCCAGGCCCTTCAGGCGCTGGAACTCCTTCTTGTGGTTGGGGCGTTCCTCGAGGAAGCGGGCCTTGGCCGCGTCGTCTTTCAGGTACACCTTCTCCTTGCCGATCTCGGTGGAGTACAGCGGCGGCTGGGCGATGTACACGAAGCCGGCGTCGACCATCGGTCGCATCTGCCGGTAGAAGAACGTGAGCAGCAGGGTGCGGATGTGGCTGCCGTCGACATCGGCGTCGGCCAGCACGATGACCTTGTGGTAGCGGGCCTTGGCCGCATCGAACTCTTCGCCGATGCCGCCGCCGATGGCGGTGACGAGGTTCTGCACCTCGTTGTTCTTCAGCATCTTGTCGATGCGGGCGCGTTCGACGTTGAGGATCTTGCCGCGGATGGGGAGGATGGCCTGCGTACGCGGATCGCGTGCATCGAGCGCGGTGCCACCGGCCGAGTCGCCCTCGACGATGAACAGTTCGCTCTCGGCCGGGTTGCCGCTGGTGCAGTCCTTCAACTTGTCGGGCATGCCCGCACCGCTGAGCGCGGTCTTGCGGCGGATGGCGTTGCGGGCATTCTTCGCGGCAACACGTGCCTGCGCCGCGGCCTGCGCCTTCTTCACCAGACGGTTGGCCTCGGTGGGGTTCTCTTCCAGCCATTCGGCCAACTTCTCGTTGGTGGCTTTCTGCACGAACGAGCGCATGGGCACGTTGCCGAGCTTGGCCTTGGTCTGGCCCTCGAACTGGGGCTCGCGCAACTTCACCGCGACGATCGCGGTGATGCCTTCGCGGATGTCTTCGCCGAGGAGGTTGTCGTCTTTCTCCTTCAGCAAGTTCTTGGCGCGGGCGTACTTGTTGACCACGCTGGTGAGCGCGGTCTTGAAGCCTTCGACGTGCATACCGCCTTCGATGGTGGAGATGCCGTTGGCGTAGCCATGGATGCCCTCGTGGTAGCCGGTGTTCCACTGCACGGCGATGTCGAGGGTCTGGCCACCTTCGGTGTCTTCGTCCTCGTAGTGGGCGACCTTGGTGAACAACGCCTCCTTCGACGCGTTGAGGTGCTTCACGAAGTCGACGATGCCGCCCTTGTAGACGTAGGTGACCTCCTGCTCGCGACCGGGCCGCTCGTCGCGGAACACGATCTCGAGTCCCTTGTTCAGGAACGCCATGGTCTGCAACCGCTCGAGCACGGTACGGGCCACGAACTCGGTGCCCTCGGCGACGAAGATGCCGGCGTCGGGCCAGAACGACACGCTGGTGCCGGTGCGTCGCCCCTTGGCGGGCGTGGACCCGGTGACGGCGATCTTGCCCTGCGGCTTGCCGCCCTTGGCGTACTCCTGCGTGTAGCGATTGCCGTCGCGGTCGATCTCGAGCAGCAGGCGTTCGCTGAGCGCGTTCACCACGCTGACACCCACACCGTGCAGGCCACCCGACACCTTGTAGCCCTCGCCACCGAACTTGCCGCCGGCGTGCAGCACGGTGAGCACCACCTCGGCAGCGCTCTTGCCCTTGTGTGGCCCGGACGGGTACGGATCGACCGGGATACCGCGGCCGTTGTCGTCGACTCGGCACCCGCCGTCGGCCAGCAGGGTGATGCCGATGCGGGTGCAGAACCCGGCCATCGCCTCGTCGACGGAGTTGTCGACCACCTCCCAGATGAGGTGGTGCAGACCGGCCAGACCGGTGGAGCCGATGTACATGCCAGGGCGTTTGCGGACCGGGTCGAGACCCTCGAGCACCTGGATGTCCTTGGCCCCGTAATCGGCAGTTGGCTTGTTGGTGTCAGCGGACACGCGGAACCTCGATCACTCGGCGGGAAAACTGGTCGTGACCAGCAACTTCAGTGGCGACACGGAGGCTGGCGAAAGGGCACTGACGGCAGGCCAGCCGGGGTCGCGACAACGCTCGCCATCCTACCGGAGGGGTGTGGCGCAGAGGCGGAGGGTCGGCCCTCCGAACAGGGGTTTCAGCGCCGCTTCACACGGATGTCGAAGTGCTCGACCTTGGCCCCGATGGTGCTGAGCA
>JBEICS010000265.1:0-3833 GCA_040383925.1 Acidimicrobiaceae bacterium
GGGCCTCAACGTGCTGTACGACGGCAAGGGTGTGCGCAACCCGCTCATCGCCGCCTTCGGCCTGTGGGTGATCTTCCTCATCCTCACGGAGATCTTCTTCAAGTTCTGATCCGTACCGATCGATCTGCCGACGGGCCGCCCTCCGGGGCGGCCCGTTGCGCGTCAGGGGTCGGGTGCGCGGTACGGTGCGCAGCGGGGATACGAGCCATCGGGAGGGGTCGATGACGGTCGAGACACGGCGGTCGTTCTGCCGGTTCTGCCATGCGGGGTGTGCGATCGACGTCGACGTCGATGTCGAGGCCAACCGCGTGGTGGCGGTGCACGGGGTGAACGACGACCCGATGTACGGCGGCTACACGTGCGTGAAGGGCCGCCACCTGGGCGACCAGCACCACCACCCGGGGCGCCTGGCCACCAGCCTGGTTCGCGGTGCCGGCGGTTTCGAGCCCATCGCCACCGATCTCGCCTTCGACCAGATCGCCGACCGCCTGGCGGGCATCCTCGAACGCCACGGGCCGCGCAGCCTGGCCACCTACTGCGGCACCGCGGCCTACCAGAACGCCACCGGTCTGCCCGTGGCCAAGGCCTTCCACCAGGCCATCGGCTCGCCCAGCTTCTACACGTCCAGCTCCATCGACCAGCCGGCGAAGATGATCGCCCCGATGCGCCACGGCGCCTGGCAGGCCGGGGTGCACGACTTCGAGACCAGCGCCACGGCCATGGTGATCGGCTGCAACACGCTGGTGAGCACCTACTCGTTCCCCGGTGGCCTGCCCAGCTACAACCCGCTGGTTCGCCTGCGCGCCGCCAAGGCAAAGGGTCTGTACCTCATCGTGGTCGACCCGCGCCGCACCGAGATGGCGGCCTACGCCGACCTGCACCTGCAGGTGCGGCCGGGCGAAGACCCCACGCTGCTCGCCGGCATCATCCGCCAGCTGTTCGTCGACGACCTGCTCGACCACGAGTTCTGCGAGCGGTGGGTCACCGGCGCCGACGAGCTGGCCGCCGCGGTCGACCCGTTCACGCCCGAGTTCGTCGAGGCCCGCGCCGGCGTGCCCGCCGAGCAGGTGATCGAGGCCGCCCGGCAGTTCGGTCGCCGTGGCACCGGTGCGGTCAGCACCGGCACCGGGCCCAACATGGCCCCGCACAGCACGCTCACCGAGCACCTGGCCATCAGCATCAACACCATGCTCGGCCGCTACAAGCGGGCCGGCGACACGCTGGCCAACCCCAACGGCGCACTCTCGCCCCCCGGGCCGGTGCGCGCCCAGCCGTCGCCGCCCGTGCCGCATGTGCTCACCAAGGGGGTGCAGTCGCGCATCCGTGGCCTGCACTCGTTCCGTGGCGAAGCGCCCACCAGCACGCTGGCCGACGAGATGCTGCTGGAGGGTGAGGGCCAGATCCGCGCCCTGTTCACCCTGGGCGGCAACCCGGTGGTGGCCTGGCCCGACCAGCACAAGACCGTCGCCGCGCTGCAGACGCTCGACCTGCACGTGGCGGTCGACGCCAACCTGTCGGCCACGGCCGAACTGGCCCACTACGTCATCGCCAGCACGCTGAGCCTGGAACGCCCCGACGTGCCCACCACCATCGACCGCTGGTTCCCCGAGGCGTACACCAACTACACGCCGGCCGTCATCGAGCCCGCGCCCGAGATGCGCCAGGAGTGGCAGTTGTACACCGAGGTGGCCGCCCGACTGGGCGTCACCATCACGCTGCCCGGCGGTGCGATCGACCCCGGCGCCCCGGTCGATGCCGACGACGTGCTCGACCTCATCTACGCCGGGTCGAAGGTGCCGCTGGCCCAGGTGCGCGCCGACGGCGCAGCGCTGCGGCCCGAACTGGCCACCGTGGTGGTGGCCGCCGACGACTCGGTCACCGCCCGGCTCGACCTGGCGCCCGAGGGCATCGCCGAGGAACTGGCCGAGGTGCTGCGCGAGACCTCATCGGCCCAGGTGGTACAGGGCTTCGACCCGGCCCGGCACACGTTCCGCCTCACGTCGCGCCGGTTGAAGAGCGTGTTCAACTCGTCGGGCCGCGAGCTCGACGTGCTCCGCAAGCGCGAGGGCACCAACTTCGCTCACATGCACCCCGACGACCTCGCCGCGCTGGGCGCCACCGATGGCGGCCAGGTGGAGGTGTCGTCGCCACGCGGCACCATCCGCGCCGTCGTGAAGGCGGCCGCCGACGTGCGGCCCGGTTCGGTGAGCATGGCCCACGCCTGGGGCGGCCTACCCGACGACCCCTCGCCGCTGAGCGAGTTCGGTTCCACCACTGCAGCCCTCATCGATGCCGACAGCGGCTACGACCGCTTCACCGGTATGCCCGTGATGAGCGCCATCCCCGTCGCGGTCCGTGCCGTCGGCTGACGGTGCCTCAGCTGACGGTGCGGGGGTACAGGCCGCCAGGTGTTGCGGCCACAGGACTGTCAGGGTACCCTGACGCTATGAGCGTGCTCGTGGCGACCAAAGACCTTCCTCAGGATCCGTTGGCAGCTTTGCGTGTGCTGACTGAGAGCGAACATGAACTCGAACGCCTCCGACGCAGCCAGGTCGTTGCCGCCCGAGCGGCTGGCGCGTCCTGGCAGCAGATCGGAGACGCGCTCGGTGTGTCCCGCCAGTCGGCATGGGAGGCCTTCACCGCTCCGACACGAGATGCGTTGGCCGACGCTGTCGATGCCAACAGCGCTCTCGCCGAAGACGACGCGCTCGAACTTGCGGTCGAGGAAGTCCGAGCCGTGCGCCGTCGCGGTGTCACGAGCTGACCGATCTCGACAGCGGTGCTGGTCGTCCTGGATGCGAACGTGTTCGTGTCGGCAGCCATTCAGCGCGGCGCGTCGCACCGCATCGTCCAGTCGTGGTTGACCGGCACGGCGACCTTTGAGGTCGTGATGTGCCCAGCACTGCTCGAAGAGATCCGCGGGGTGCTCACTACCCGACCTCGGCTTCGTCGGTGGATCGGTCTCGACACAGCCAGGTTGTTCGTCGCCACGATCGAAACGCTCGTCGATCTCGTCGACGATCCGGTCGGGATCGACGCCGAGACTCGCGATCCTGCCGACGACTACCTCATTGCGTTGGTGCGAGCGAACGACGTCGAACTCATCGTGTCCGGGGACAAGGACCTGCTCCAGTGGGGGCGCCAGCAACCACCCGTGATGACACCGTCAGATTTCGAGCAGCACCTCAGCTGACGGTGAGCGTGGCCTTCATGGCGCTGTGGCCGGGGATGGTGCAGATGATGGTGTAGGTGCCGGCCTGCAGCGTGAGGGTGCCCGAATCCGAGCGTCCCTTCACCGGGATGTCGAGCTTGATGCCGAGGTCGACGTTCGCGCTGTCGAGCAGGTGCAGGTTGTGCGGGGCGCTCGAATTGTTCACGGCCTCGATGGTGACCTCGCCGGCCGTCGCCGTGTAGGCATCCTTCTCCCACAGGATGCCTTCGACGGCATTCACCACGACGTCGGCATCGCTGGGGGTGGAGGTGTCGGAACCGCTGCTTCCGCCGCAGGCGGCGAGGGCGAGCGTGGCGGCGACGACGAGGGGGGTGGCGAAGCGGTTACGCATGGCCAGCAGTGTACGAGCGCTCTCGACGTGTCGGCAGGCGCAGATCCAGTTGCCGACAGCACCACGTTGTTGCTGCTCGGCCGCCGTACCGCACGGTCAGGCTCATGACCACCCGGTACCATCAGCCACGATGACTGCGATCGAACACACCGGCCCCGACTTCGGCGCGAACTCGTGGCTGGTCGACGAGATGTACGCCCGCTACCTGGCCGACCCCGAGTCGGTGGGCGAGTCGTGGCGCGACTTCTTCTCCGACTACCGCCCCGCCCC
>JBEICS010000266.1:0-3791 GCA_040383925.1 Acidimicrobiaceae bacterium
CGAAGGCATCACCCACGATCGACAACTGGGTGACGCGGTGCTGTTCGACCAGTCGCCACAGTTCGTCGGCGTCGAAGCGCCGGCCTCCGAGCAGCACCACCGAACCGCCCATCACGAATGCGGAGATGGCGAGGAACAGCGCCGTACCGTGCATGAGCGGTGGGGCGCAGAGGTTCACCGGGCTGCGGCCCTCGGCGTTCAGTGCGGCAGCGACGGCGCCCACCTGATCGGACGTGGTGGGCACCTCGAGGCCCGCCGACACGTAGCCGGTGAAGGCCAGCGCACCGAACAGGTCGACGTGGCGCCACATGACGCCCTTGGGCAGCCCTGTGGTGCCGCCGGTGTACAGGAACAGCAGGTCGTCGCCCGAGCGCTCGATCGGGGCTGCGGCATCGGCCGACTCGAGCACCTCGTGGTACCAGAGGGCTCCGTCGAGCAGCGGCGCTCCGTCGTCGACCTGCAGCAGCACCCGCAGGTGCGGGGCCCGGCTGCGGATGTCGCCGAGGCGGTCGGCCAGCGAACCGTGGAACACCAGCACCTCTGCATCGGAGTTGGCCAGGATGTAGGCCACCTCGTCGGCGAGGTAGCGGTAGTTCACGTTCACCGGGGTGGCCCGCACCTTGAACGCAGCGAACACCGATTCGATGTACTCGGGGCAGTTGTAGAGCAACTGCGCCACCTTGCTGCCGGCACCCACGCCGTGCGCACCGAAGGCGCCGGCCAGCCGTGCGGCGCGCTGTTCGAGGTCGCGCCAGCGCAGCTGCCGTTCGCCCACCACCACGGCCACGTGATCGGGTTGCGCTGCAGCCAGCGCCTCCCACAGCGTCGCCCAGTTCTCCGAGAGTTGTGCCATCGTTCACCCTCCATCCGGCTCGCGGTGCCGGACCGAATCGTACGGGCACCCTACGATGCTGGCGTCATGGAGCCGAGAACATGGAAGTAGTCCTCATCCGCCACGGCGAGCCCGAATGGTCTCGCGACGGCTTCGCCGTCGGCAACCCACCCCTCACCCAGCGCGGCCACCACCAGGCGGCCGCCATGGCCGACGCCTTGCGCGACGAGCGGTTCGACGAGGTGCTGGTGTCGCCGCTGGTGCGTGCCCGCCAGACCGCCGCGCCGCTGCTCGAGGTACTGGGCATGCCCGAACGCATCGACCCCTGGCTGGAAGAGATCCGCAACCCGATGTGGCACGGCACCCCGCAGGAGAAGGTCGACGAGGCCTATCGCCAGCAGAACGCCAAGGTGTCGCACGAGCGGTGGGAGGGCATTCCGGGCGGCGAGCACCCGCGCGACTTCGTCGAGCGCATCCGCCTCGGATGCGAGTTGTTCCTCGCCGAGCGCGGCATCACCCGTGTGGAGGGCGATCTCGCCGTATGGCACGTCCCCGAACCCGACCGGCGCATCGCGTTCGTCGCCCATGCCGGCACCAACTCGGTCGTCATCTGCACCCTGCTCGGCCTGCCGCCCACGCCGTGGGAGTGGGACCGGTTCGTCATCGGCCACGCCACCGTGAACCGCCTGCGCACCCTGCAGCACGGCGATGGCTACAGCTTCAGCCTCACTTCGCTGTCGGAGGACGAGCACCTGGCCCGCACCGATCGCACCTTCTAGAGGGCGTGCGGGAGCGCAGTAGGGTGCCGCCCATGAGCGCCACCGAGATCGACCCCGACAAGTTGAAGCTGTTCTCGTTCCAGTTGTTCACCAAGTTGGAGGGGGCCGTCACGGCGGGCATGATCCACCTCGGCGACCAACTGGGGTTGTACGCCGCACTGCGTGATGCAGCGACGCCGCTCACCTCGGCGGAACTGGCCGCCCGCACCGAGTTGGCCGAGCGGTGGGTGCGCGAGTGGGCCTACAACCAGGCGGCTGCCGGCATGATCACGGGCACCACCGAGGCCGACGACACGGTGCGCTTCTCGCTCACACCCGAGGCTGCCGTGGTACTGGCCGCCCCCGATCACCCGGCCTACGGGATGGGCATGTTCCACCGCCTGCCGCAGACGATGCGGGCGGTGGAGGAGATGCCCGAGAGTTTCCGCTCCGGCCTCGGACACGACTACGACAGCCACGGCCCGCAGGGCGCCGTCGGTATCGAGCGCAGCTTCGAACCCTGGAACCGGGCCTTCCTCATCCCCGTGGTGCTGCCGGCGCTCGAGGGAGCGGTCGAGCGCCTGCAGGCAGGCGCGGCAGTGGCCGATGTGGGCTGCGGTGCCGGCGGGGCGGTGCTGATGATGGCCAAGGAGTTCCCGGCCAGCACGTTCGTCGGTTACGACATCTCGCACTACGCGCTCGGCCGCGCCCAGCAGCGCCTCGACGAGTCGGGTCTCACCAACGCCTCGTTCCACGACCCGCGCCAGCAGAGCCTGCCGAGCAACGGCTCGCTCGACATGGTCACGACGTTCGACTGCATCCACGACATGACCCATCCGCAGGAGATGATGGCTGCCATCCGTGCGGCGCTGAAGCCCGACGGCATCTGGCTGCTCGTCGACATCAAGGCCCAGGACAGCTTCGAGCAGAACGCCAAGAAGAACCCGATGGCGGCGCTGATGTACGGCATCAGCGTGCTCAGCTGCATGTCGTCGGCGCTCAGCGAAGCCGACGGTGCCGGCCTCGGTACCCTCGGACTCAGCGAGAACCGGGCCCGTGAGATGGCCGAGACGGCAGGGTTCACCCGATTCCGGCGCCTGCCGGTCGAGCACTCGGTGAACGCGTTCTACGACGTCAGGCCCTGACCTGCACCCGTTGGGGCCAGGGCAGGTGGAGCGGGGTCACTCGACCATCTGCAGGCGGCGCGAGGCGAACAGCCACTGCCCGCCGGTGCGCCGGTAGGTGTCGTGGTAGACCGCGATGCGTGACACGGCATCGCCCTTCGCCGGCTGGAGGCGTTCGTAGATGGTGACCCGACCGATGCCGGTGCCGCCGTCTTCGTCGACCTCGAACACGCACGCGCCCGGCGACTGCACCACCCACGAGAACATCTTCATGGCCTTCAGCCACGTGCCGACGATTGCCTCGCGGCCGGTGACGGTGGCACCGGGGCGCAGTTCCCACTCGGCGTCGTCGGCCCAGGTGGAGGCCCAGGTGTCGGCGTCGTTGCGGATGACGCCGTCGCAGTAGCGAGCGATGAGCTGGGTGAGCGAGGTGTGCGTGGCAGGGCCGGGGGCCACCAGACGGGGTGCCTCGGGGCCGCTCTCGCTGCCGACGAAGTGCGCCAGGCTGAGCCCCACCTCGGCGGCGGCGACGGTGCGCACGTGGTCGATGAGCTGGGCGCGGTCCATCATCCCTTCGTGGGCGGCGAACTGCACGGCCAGGCCGTCGACGAGCGCGGTGAGTCGGGTGGTGGTGGCGCGCGGCGACGGGCAGACGAACTCGCCCGTGGCGACACCGGCCTCGAGCACCCGCAGCAGCAGCGCATCGGTCTGCTCGTCGAGCTCTTGGCTGATGCGCTTCATCATCGGGTTGCGCAATGCCTCGCCCCACGCATCGATCCAGAGCATCCACTCGACGTCGTCGCTGCCCTCGGGCACGTAGTTCTGGATGATGCGGTCGAGTTGCGCCAGTGCGCTGGGAGCACCGGCGATCTCGGTCTCCATCTCGGCCACGTCGTTGCGTGCGTAGTGGGCGAACGCCTCGGCGAGCAACTGCTCTTTCGAGTCGAAGTGGTAGTGGATGAGGCTGCTCGACACCTCGAGGCGTTTGGCCACGTCGCTGATGCGGGTACCTGCGAACCCGCGCTCGATGACGACCTGACAGGTGGTCTCGAGGATCTCGTTGCGACGCGCTTCGAC
>JBEICS010000267.1:0-3760 GCA_040383925.1 Acidimicrobiaceae bacterium
CAGCGCGAACTGAAAGAGCACCTGGCCATCGTGCTCGAGGCGGCCAAGCGGCGCGGTCAGGCGGCCGACCACCTGCTGCTGGCGGGCCCGCCCGGACTGGGCAAGACCAGCATGGCCGGCATCGTGGCAGCCGAGATGGGCGGTCAGCTGCTGGTCACCTCCGGGCCGGCGCTCGAACGGGCCGGCGACCTGGCCGCCATCCTCACCAAGCTCGAAGAGGGCGACGTGCTGTTCATCGACGAGATCCACCGCCTGTCGCGGGCCGTCGAGGAGATCCTCTACCCGGCGATGGAGGACTTCCAGATCGACATCGTGGTGGGCAAGGGCCCGGCCGCGTCGTCCATCCGGCTCACCCTGCCGCGCTTCACACTCATCGGGGCCACCACGCGCACCGGCATGATCACCGGTCCGTTGCGCGACCGCTTCGGTCTGGTGGCCCGCCTCGACTACTACGCCGACGACGAACTCGAGGCCATCGTCAGCCGTGCCGCCGGCATCTTGCAGGTGGCCATCGACGACGAGGGGGCGTGGGAGATCGCGCGCCGGTCGCGGGGCACGCCGCGTATCGCCAACCGCCTGCTGCGGCGGGTGCGCGACTACGCCGAGGTGCGCGGCGACGGCACCATCAGCCACGACACCGCTCGCGACGGCCTGGCCGTGTTCGGTGTCGACGGGCGCGGGCTCGACAAGGTCGACCGCGCCATCCTGCACGCCATCTGCCAGCAGTTCGGTGGTGGTCCGGTGGGCCTGTCCACGGTGGCCATCAGCGTGGGCGAGCAACCCGAGACGGTGGAAGACATGTACGAGCCGTTCCTCATCCAGCAGGGCCTCATCGCCCGCACCCCACGCGGTCGCATCGCCATGCCCGCCGCCTGGCAGCACATCGGGCTCACCCCGCCGGCACCCGGCAGTGGGCCCAGCCTGTTCGACTGAACGGTCGAACCGGGGCCAGAGCTCAGGTGCGAGCGGCCTCGAGGAACGACATCGTCTTGGCCCACGCCGACTTCGCCGCGGCCTCGTTCCAGAACATCTCGCTCTCGTGGTTGTCGAATGCGTGGCCGGCGTTCTCCACGTTCACCACGAAGCCTTCCCGATCGGCGATTGCCGCGGCCACGGCCTCGACACCCTCGTTCGGGAGGTACGGATCGTCGTTGCCGAAGTGGAACAGGGTGGGGCAGTGGACCTGCTCGATCATGCCGATCATCGACGGCACGCCCGAGCCGTAGTAGCTGACGCAGCACGACGGCTCGCCCATCGCCGCCACGCCCCAGGCCAGGGTGCCGCCGAGGCAGTAGCCCAGTACGGCCGGCGCCGCGTCGACGCCGTCGATGGCGGCCAGGTGGGCGAGGGCGGCGGTGCAGTCGGCGATGGCCTGCGGCCCGTCGAGGTTGCCCACCTGGGCGACCGACGCCTGCAGACCCTCAGCGGTGTGGTCGCTGGCCCAGTTCGGGGCGAAGCGCCAGAACACGTCGGGGGCGCCCACCACGTAGCCCGCCGTGGCGAGGCGTTCGGCGACGGCGCGGATGTACGGCCCCACGCCGAAGATCTCCTGGATCAGCAACACCGATCCCACCGGGGTGCCCGTGGGCTCCCACACGAACAACGACATCTCGCCCGCATCGCCGCAGGGCACCGCTTCGGTACGCATCGTGTCATCGTACGCATCGTGTCGTCACGCTGTGGCCGTCCGTAGCCTGAGCACGCCATGCATCTCGACGAGTTCGACTACGGCCTACCCGACGACCGCATCGCCCAGACCCCCATCGAGCCGCGCGACGCGGCACGGTTGCTGGTCGACCGGGGCGAGGCGTCACCCGACCATCGCCATGTGCGCGATCTCGACGAACTGCTCGGCGACGGCGATCTGCTGGTGGTGAACGACACCAAGGTCATTCCTGCCCGGCTGCGCCTCACTCGCCACACCGGTGGTGCCGCCGAGGTGCTGTTGCTGGAACCGCTCGACGAGGGCCGTCGCCGCTGGGAGGCGATGGTGCGGCCGGGTCGCAAGTTGAAGCCGGGGGAGCGGCTGGTGGGTCCCGACGGCACCGATCTGGTCGAGATCGGACCGCGCACCAGTGCGGGCGACACCACCGAGGTGACGGTGCTGGGCGAGGCCGACCCGGTCGACACCCTTGTGCGGGTGGGCGAGATGCCCCTCCCGCCGTACATCACCGCGCCGCTCGAACAGCAGGACCGCTACCAGACGGTGTACGCCGCGGAGCCCGCATCGGCGGCCGCACCCACGGCCGGCCTGCACTTCACGCCCGCACTGCTCGACCGGCTCGCAGCCCGTGGCGTCGAGACCGCACGGGTGGAGTTGGTGGTGGGGCTCGACACGTTCAAGCCGGTCAGCGTCGACGACCCGCGCGACCACCCGATGCACAGCGAGCGGTACCGGGTGCCCGCCGAGGTGCTCGACCGCTGCGCCGCCGCCCGCCGCGTGGTGGCGGTGGGAACCACCAGCGTGCGCGCGCTCGAGAGCGCGGCCACGCTCGGTGCGCTCGAGGGTCGTACCCGACTGTTCATCCACCGGCCCTACGACTGGAAGGTGGTCGACGTGATGATGACCAACTTCCACCTGCCGCGCACCACGTTGCTGATGATGATCGATGCGTTCGTCGGCCCGCGCTGGCGGCGTCTGTACGAGACCGCGATCGCCGAGCAGTACCGCTTCCTCAGCTTCGGCGACGCGATGCTGCTCGACCGACACCTGCACTCGACGCGCTGATCGGCCATGCTGGACGGGTGCTGCCCGTCGAACTCACCGGACCTGCTCACCGTGCGGCCGCGTTGCTGCGTGCCCGGGGCGACACCGTCGCGGTGGCCGAGGGCTCGGCCGGCGGGTTGATCTCCGCCGCGCTGTTGTCGGTGCCGGGGGCGTCGGCCTACTACCTGGGCGGGGTGGTGGTGTACACCGCTGCCGCGTACCGGGCCTGGATGAAGGGTGCCGTGGAGGCGCCAGCCGGGATGCGCGGCGCGACTGAAGGGTTCGCGGCGCACCTCGCCGCTGCTGCCGTCGTGCGCCTCGGCGCCACCTGGGGACTGGGTGAAGCCGGTGCTGCCGGACCGCCGAACCCCTACGGCGACCCGGCCGGGCACAGTTGGCTGGCGGTGGCCGGGCCGACCTCGACCACTCGCCACCTGCTCACCGGCGTCGACGACCGCGAGCAGAACATGGTGCTGTTCGCCGTGGCCGCCCTCGATCTGCTGGCCGAGACGGTCGCCGCGGCCGGCTGACGCGCCGGTACCGTGCACGGCGCATGCACCCGGTCACCCTGTCCATCGAACACACCGACGGCGATGCCCGCGCCACCACGGCCACCACGGCGCGGGGCACCTACCGCACGCCGTGCTTCATGCCGGTGGGCACCCGGGGCGCCATCAAGTACCTCAGCGCCGCCGACTACGAGCGGCTCGGCGCCGAGATCGTGCTGGGCAACACGTATCACCTCATGCTGCGGCCCGGCGCACAGACCATCGCCGAGTTCGGCGGCCTCGGCCGGTTCGCCGGTTGGAACGGGCTCACGCTCACCGACTCGGGCGGGTTCCAGGTGTTCTCGCTCGACCCGAAGGTCGACGACGACGGCGTGACGTTCCGCAGCACCTACGACGGGTCGAGCCACCGCTTCACGCCCGAGCTGGCCGTGCACACCCAGGAACTGCTGGGTGCCGACATCCAGATGGTGCTCGACGTGTGCCCGCCGCTGCCGTCGCCCCCCGAGGTCATCCGCCTGGCGCTCGAGCGCACCAGCGCCTGGGC
>JBEICS010000268.1:0-3741 GCA_040383925.1 Acidimicrobiaceae bacterium
CCACCGGTGATGAGCAGGAACTCGAACGGAGCGACCGCACCCTCGACGTGTTCGACCAGCCAACGACTGACCGGTTCGATGGCGATTCCGGCGATCTCGTGCGACGACATGGTGGCCAACCGTACCCGGCTCAACCGGGTCGGGAGACTCCGACCACCTTGTTCCAGCGCACCGCCGACACCTTCACCACATCACCAGGAGCAGTGGCGTGGATCATCTGACCGCCGCCGATGTAGATGCCGACGTGTCCGATGGGCGAGTGGTAGAAGATCAGGTCGCCCGGCTGGGCCTCGTCTTTCGAGACGTGCGGGGTCGAGGCGTACTGCTGTCCCGACTGGTGCGGCAGATAGACCCCCGCCCTGCCCCAGGCCCACTTGGTGAGACCCGAGCAGTCGAAGGCGACACCGGGGTTCGCCGTCGCGAACTTGTACGCAACGCCCAACTGCGACTGGGCCGCACCCACGGCGATGCCGGCAGTGGAGGCGGGCGGCGGCGCGCTCGGCGGCGGCGGCGTCGGGGTGGGAGCAGGGGCGGGAGTGGGGGCAGGGGTGGAACCGTCACCGTCGCCACCGGTATCGCCACCGGTATCGCCACCGCCGGTTGCGGGCGGCGTGGCCCCTCCACCGCGAGCCGGCGGGGTGGCCGGGCGGTTGTTCTCGGCGGCGCGCTGCGCTGCCGCCACTGCAGCGGCGAGACGGCGCTCCTGCTCCTGGCGGATGAGGTCGCCCAGTTCGGCTTTCGCCGCGGCGTAGTCCTGCTGGTACTGCGCGGCGAGTTGGTCGCCCTCGGCCCGGCGCGTCTCGATGTCGGCCACGAGGCGCGTCTGTTCGGCCTGCTTGGCCTGCAGCGCTGCCTGCTCGGCGGCGAGATCGGCGATGAGCGCCTGCATCTCGTCGGAGGTGCCGGCCCCCTGGTCGAGCGCCACCCGGGACAGTTCGTTGCGGGCGAGGTCGTCGGTGAAGTCGTCGATCGACGAGAACAGCGGGCTGGCCGCGACGGACCCGCCGTTGACGAAGGCGTCGACGGCGATCGCAGTGAGTTGCCCCTGCACGGTGGCCAGCTCGGCGCCCTTGGCATCGACCGAGGCCTGGGCCTGAGTGATCTCGACGGCCAACTCGTCGAGCCGGTCGAGGGCCGCGGCGTGGTCTTCGGCCAACTGCCCGATGCGGTTCTCGAGCGCATCGAGCTGATCGGCAATCTGCTGCACCCGGCGCTGCTGATCACTCACGTCGTCGGCAGAAGCGGTGCCGACGCCGAGGCACGCGGCGACGAGCACCACTGGCAACACGACGCGAACAAGGTGAGCACTCCGCACGACCGGAACCCTACCAATATGACGAACGTGTTGCGAAGCGGCCCCCGCCTACTCCCCCTCGCCTACTCCCATTCGCCTCGGCCCCTCGCCTATTCCCACTCAATGGTGCCGGGCGGCTTCGACGTGATGTCGTACACCACCCGGTTCACCCCGGCCACCTCGTTGATGATGCGGTTCGACATCGTCTCGAGCAGGTCGTAGGGCAGACGCGCCCAGTCGGCGGTCATTGCGTCGTCGCTGGTGACGGCCCGGATGATGATCGGATGCGCATAGGTGCGCTCGTCGCCCATCACCCCCACCGAGCGGATGTCGGCCAGCACTGCGAAGGCCTGCCACAGCTGACGCTCGAGGCCGGCCTTGGCGATCTCGTCGCGCACAATGGCGTCGGCATGCTGCAAGATGGCCACCCGCTCGGGGGTGACCTCGCCGATGATGCGCACGCCGAGCCCGGGCCCCGGGAAGGGCTGGCGCAGGATGATCTCGTCGGGCAGACCGAGTTCGCGACCCACCCGGCGGACCTCGTCTTTGAACAACGCCCGCAACGGCTCGACCAGTTTCAGCGTCATGTCGTCGGGCAGACCACCCACGTTGTGATGGCTCTTGATCACCGACGCGGTGCCGTCGCTGCCGCCGCTCTCGATGACGTCGGGGTACAGCGTGCCCTGCACCAGGTATTCGGCATCGCTGAGCCCGCCGGTGTGCTCTTCGAAGATACGGATGAACAGTTCGCCGATGATCTTGCGCTTGGTCTCGGGTTCGGTGACACCGGCGAGCCGTTCGAAGTAGCGCGGGCCGGCCGACACGTGGATGAGTTCGATGCCCATGTTGCGCCGGAACGTCTCGACGATCTGATCGCTCTCGTTCAGGCGCATCAGACCGGTGTCGACATAGATGCACACCAGTTGGTGCCCGATGGCGCGATGTACGAGTGCCGCGGCCACGGCCGAGTCGACGCCACCGCTGAGCGCGCAGATGACCTTGCCCGTGCCCACCTGGGCACGCACGGCGGCCACCTGCTCGTCGATGATCGAGCCCATCGTCCACGTCGGCTCGCAGCCGGCCAACTCGTGCAGGAACCGGCGCAGCACCTCCATTCCGTGCGGGCTGTGCACCACCTCGGGGTGGAACTGCACACCCCAGATACGCCGCCCGGCATGCTCGAGCGCAGCCACCGGGGCGTCGGGTGTGGAGGCCACCGCACGGAAACCCTCGGGGGCGCGCACCACGGCGTCGAAGTGGCTCATCCACACGTCGTGCGACGGCGGCAGGCCGCCGAGCAACTGCGACGCCGGATCGGTGACGGTGAGCTCGGCCCGCCCGTACTCGCCGCGCATGCCCCGGCCCACCTCGCCGCCGAGCTGCTGAGCGATGAGCTGCACGCCGTAGCAGATGCCGAGGATGGGCACCCCGAGGTCGTAGATGGCAGGGTCGAGGCTGGGCGCGCCGTCGACGTGCACGCTCTTCGGGCCGCCCGACAAGATGATGGCCGACGGCTGGCGGGCTGCCACCTCGGCCGCGGTGATGCGGTGCGGGACGATCTCGGAGTACACGTTCAGCTCGCGCACCCGACGGGCGATGAGTTGCGCGTACTGGGCTCCGAAGTCGACCACCAGAACGGCGTGGGAAGAGTGAGTGACCGGCTCGGAGGACATGGCTCGATGGTATGCGGCCATGCGGGTGGAACCGGCAACCGACGCTGGCACGCTACGGGGGTGTGGTTCCGCCCGATCGTCATCGCCGCCGTCCTGCTCGTCCCCGCCGCACAGGTCGGCCACGCCGACGCATCGGAGCCGGGGTCGGGGCCGGCACCGGTCGCTGCCGCCGTGGCGCCGTCCACCACGGTGCCCGAACCGGTGCCTGAGGCCACCGACAACCCGTTCATTCCCGAGAACGCCAACCTCGGCGACTGCGTGAGCTCACTGCCCCGGCCCGAATGCGGCAGCGAGGCACGCGGTGGCGTCGGTCAGTGGATGGTGTTCGGGGCGCTGGTCGCCGGCCTCGGCTTCATCGGCTGGCGCGTCTCGCGCGGGATGCGCAGGGGACGGCCCACGCCGGAGGGGTAGTCGCCCTCACCGACGAGCGTGCAGCGCGAGCGATCAGCCCTGCGACGCCAGCAGGTCGCTGCAGAAGCTCGCCGTGCCACTCACCAGCGCGTGCGGCGCCTCCCACGGCACGAAATGGCCGCAGTCGCGCAGCAGGAACGGGCCGACGTGCCGGGCGAACACCGCTGCCGCCATACGGTCGAACGCCGGGTAGATGACGTGGTCGCTGGTGCCGTGCAACACCAGTGTGCGCGTGTGGTCGTTACGCGCCAGCAGCCCCGGCTCGCTGCGCGCGGCCTCGTGGAACGTGCTCTCGTAGCCGCCGAAGCTGGCACGCAGCTGGGCTGCATCGGCGAACGGTTCGGTGTGGAAGTCGACCTCGCC
>JBEICS010000269.1:0-3696 GCA_040383925.1 Acidimicrobiaceae bacterium
CTCGTCGCTGGCGCTTCCCTCGCCGCCAGCACCCGCTCCGTCAGCCGACCTGGACGCCTCTCCAGAAGGCGATGTGGCCGGTGATCTCCTTCGCCGCATCCTTCGGCTCGGGGTAGTACCAGGCGGCGTCGGCGTTGGTGCTGCCGTCGACGACGACGTCGAAGTAGCTGGCCGTGCCCTTCCACGAGCACACGGTCTGCTTGGCCGACTCGACGAAGTACTCGCAGTTGATCGACGACTTCGGGAAGTAGTGGTTGCCCTCGACGACGACGGTGTCGTCGCTCTCGGCCAGCACGACCCCGTTCCAGGTGGCCTTCATCGCGGTGGTCAGCCGATCACTTCGGTGGCATGCGGATGCCGCCATCCACGCGGATGGTCTCGGCATTCATGTAGCTGTTGGTGACGCACTCGACCACCATCGACGCCAGCTCTTCCTGGAAGCCGAGGCGCTGCGGGAACAGCACACCCTTCTGCAGGTTCGACTTGAACGCCTCGCTGGCATCGCCCTGGCCGTAGATGGGGGTGTCGATGAGGCCCGGGGCAACGGTGTTGACGCGCACGCCGACGGCGGCGAGGTCGCGGGCGATGGGCAGGGTCATGCCGACGACGCCACCCTTCGAGGCCGAGTAGCTCGCCTGGCCGATCTGGCCGTCGAACGCAGCCACCGACGCGATGTTGACGATGGCGCCACGCTCGCCGTACTCGAGCGGCTCGGTGGTGCTCATCGCCGTGGCGGCGATGCGGATGCAGTCGAACGAGCCGACGAGGTTGATGGCGATGACCTTCTTGAAAGCATCGATGTTGGCGGCCGACTCGTAGCTGCCGTCCTTGCCCACAGTGCGCTGTGCCCAGCCGATACCGGCCGAGTTCACCAGCACGCGGAGCGGGCCCATGCTCTTGGCCATCTCGACGGCGTTGATGATGTCGTCGGTGTTGGTGACGTCGACCTTGCAGAACGCGCCGCCGATCTCGTCGGCGAGGGCACGGCCCTTGTCCTCCTGCAGGTCGGCGACGACGACCTTGGCTCCCTTCGAGGCGAGAAGGCGGGCCGAGGCCGCACCGATGCCCGATGCTCCACCCGTGACGATTGCGCTTGCACCTGTGATGTCCATGCCGCCGACGTTAGGCCGCGGCACCGCCGTGCAGCCAAGCGGAGCCGTTACCGACCAGTCCGTATCACGTAGAACACGGAGAACCCCAGGTTCCTTCGAACCTCGACCTGTCCGATCTCATCGAAACGTCGCTCCAGCAATCGATGGTTGAAGCCGAGGTGATCGTCGTTGTCCCAACGTGCCTCCATCGATGCCACGTCGCGAAGCACCACACCTCGAGCGAGTTCAGAGAGCGAGAGCCGCTCCACATAGCGACCCGCCGCCCGCAGCCCGACCTGCTGCACCAACAGCGAGATCCCGACCATGTTGGGCACCGAGATGACGATCCGACCGCCCGGTCGCAACATGTCGGCAACCATGGTGAGGAAATCGATCTTCGATCCGTAGAAGTCGTCTCGTCGACCGATGTGCTCGAGCGTCTCGAGCAGGAAGACAACGTCGTTGTCGCCGCCCGTGAGGCCGAGCACAGCCGCTCGGTCGAGGTTCTCCGTGCACGCCACGGTGGTGTTGCCGAGGTGCAGACGATCGACGATGTGTTGAGCGACGGCGATGAACTGGGCCCTGATGTCGATGCCGAGCACCCGATCGAAACGCCGATCGAGAGACGGCAGGAAGACGCCGTCAGCACACCCCACGTCTACTGCACGCGGACCAAGATCGTGCTCGTCCACAAATCGCAGCGCAGCCTCGAAGTGGCGCCTCTTGATGAGGCCACTGAGGCCGCCACCCAGGTAGTTGTACGTCGCGTACGAGCTGTCACCGAAGTAGTCGCCACCCAACTCGTCGTACAGCGCTCGGTCGACGAGGACAAACCGTTGGCCGGACACCGAGCGAGCCTAACAGTCCTCTCCGGACTCTCGTGTGGCGACTACCTGCCCCGCTACCATCACTCCGTGGCGGCCTGAAACCCCGGCGGCAGTTCGCCCCGGAAGGAGACCGATCCATGCCCGGACCGCTCGAAGGATTCACCGTCGTCGAGGCCTGCCAGATGGTGGCGGGGCCGCTCGCCGGCACCCTGCTCGCCGACCTCGGCGCCGAGGTGATCAAGATCGAGGCCCCCAACGGCGGCGACCGTATGCGCTACCAGGGCCACCGGGTGGGCAGCATCGGTGCGATGTGGGCGGGTGTGAACCGCGGCAAGCGCTCGGTGGTGCTCGACCTGCAACAGCCCGAGGGTGTGCAGGCGTTCCGCGACCTCATCGCCCGCAGCGACGTGTTCATCCAGAACTTCCGCCCCGGTGTGGTCGAGCGGCTGGGCATCGACGAACCGGCCCTGCGTGCCCTTCGCCCCGACCTCGTCTACGTGTCGGTGAGCGGGTTCGGCGAGACCGGCCCCTACATCGACCAGAAGAGCTACGACTACGTCATCCAGGCGCTGTCGGGCATGGCCGCGCTGCAGGCCGACCGGGTCGACGGCAGCCCCACACTCATCCGCAACATCGTCATCGACAAGGTCACCGCCTACACCGCTGCGCAGAGCGTGATGGCGGCGCTCATCGCACGCCTGCGCGGCCAGGGCGGCCAGCACGTGCGGCTGTCGATGATCGACACCGCCCTCGCCTTCTTGTGGCCCGACGGGATGATGCAGCACACGCTGCTCGACGAGGGCCGCTACACGCCGGGCCCGCACATGGCCGACGGCTACCGGGTGCGCCGCACGAGCGACGGTCACCTCGCGCTGATGGCCACCTCCGACCGGCAGTTCCCCGGGCTGTGCGCGGCGCTCGACACCGAGGCCTGGCTGGCCGACCCGCGCTTCGCCACGATGGCGGCACGCGAGGCCAACGCCGCAGCGCTCGACGACCTCATCGAGGCCGAGGTGGCCAAGCACGACAGCGCTTCGCTGGTGGCACGCCTGCACGCGCACGACGTGCCGTGTGCCGTGGCGAACCCCATCGACCGGGTGCACCTCGACCCACAGGTGGTGCACAACCAGATCCTCGTCGAGCACGAGCGTCCATGGTTGGGCAACGTGCGCGAGCCCCGCCCGCCGGCGCGCTACTCGGCCACACCCACCGCACTCGGCCGCCACGCCCCGAAGCTCGACGAGCACACCGACGAGGTGCTCGCCGAACTCGGCCGCACTCCCGAGCAGATCGCCGACCTCCGCACCCGCGGCATCATCGGCCTGCGCCGCTGATCGCAGCCCGTCACCTCTGCCCCCAGTCACCCTCCGGCTCTCTGTGTCGTGACACAGAAGCGACGTCACGTCTGTGTCACGACACAGACGTGGGAGGAAGCGTCAGAACAGCGAGTCCTGGGCGGGCGAGCCGGCAGCGGGCGAGCCGGCAGCGGGCGGCGGCGCGTCGGGGCGGGTGAAGGGGCCGGCGGCGGCAGCGACGGCCAGGCGGTCGACCAGATCGTTCATCGGGTTGCCGGAGTGGCCCTTCACCCAGCGGAACTCGGGCTGGCGCTGCTGCACCAACTCGATGAGCGGCTTCCAGAGGTCGGCGTTTGCCACCGGTTCCTTCTTCGCGTTGCGCCAGCCGTTCGACTGCCACCGCACCCACCACTTGTCGCGGAAGCAGTTCACGACGTAGGTCGAGTCGCTGACGATGGTCAGTGCACCCTCGGTGGCGCGCAG
>JBEICS010000270.1:0-3675 GCA_040383925.1 Acidimicrobiaceae bacterium
CAACGGCTACGCCACCGGCCAGTTCGGCAAGAACCACCTCGGCGATCGCGACGAGTTCCTGCCCACGATGCACGGCTTCGACGAGTTCTTCGGCAACCTCTATCACCTCAATGCCGAAGAAGAGCCCGAGCAGCGCGACTACCCGAGCGAGAGCGACTTCCCCAACTTCCGCCAGCGCTTCGGCCCCCGTGGCGTCATCCATTCGTGGGCGAACCCCGACGGCACGCAGCGCATCGAAGACACCGGGCCGCTCACCAAGAAGCGCATGGAGACCTGCGACGAGGAGTTCCGCGACGCGGCGATCGACTTCATCCGTCGCCAGCACGACGCCGACAAGCCGTTCTTCGTGTGGTTCAACAGCACCCACATGCACTTCCGCACGCACGGCAAGCCCGAGAGCAAGGGCCGCGCCGGCCGCTGGCAGTCGGAGTACCACGACACGATGCTCGACCACGACGACGTGGTGGGCGACCTGCTCGATGCACTCGACGAAATGGGCCTGAGCGAGAACACCATCGTGGTGTACTCCACCGACAACGGCCCGCACATGAACACCTGGCCCGACGCCGGGATGACCCCGTTCCGCAGCGAGAAGAACTCGAACTGGGAGGGCGCGTATCGCGTGCCCTGCCTGGTGCGCTGGCCCGGCCACATCCCTGCCGGCACCGTGCTGAACGGGATCATCAGCCACAACGACTGGTTCCCCACCCTGCTGGCGGCAGCAGGCGTCACCGACATCGTCGATCAACTGAGGGTGGGTGGCGAGTTGGAGGGCAAGCACTTCAAGGTGCACCTCGACGGTCACAACCAGTTGCCGTACCTCACTGGTGAGGCGGACCAGAGCCCGCGGCAGTACTTCTTCTACGTGTCCGACGACGGCGACCTCACGGCGATGCGGTTCGACAACTGGAAGATCGTCTTCCTCGAACAGCGCGCCACAGGCACGCTGAACATCTGGGCCGAGCCGTACACCCATCTGCGCGTGCCGAAGTTCTTCAACCTGCGCACCGACCCCTACGAGCGAGCCGACATCACGTCGAACACCTACTACGACTGGCTGCTCGACCACGCCTGGTTGGCGGTACCGGCCCAGGCCTTCGCCGCCCAGATGCTGGCGAGTCTGGCCGAGTTCCCACCCAGCCAGAAGCCGGCGAGCTTCACCATCGAGCAGGTGGTGGCGAAGTTGACGTCGGGCATGCCCAGCGCGTGAGCGACATCGCGTCGAGCGACCCGACTGCGCCGGGTGGGGTGCCCTCGCCTCATCCGAGCGCCGTCTGGGTGCCCGGCGGCATGTTCACGATGGGCTCCGACCGGCACTATCCGGAGGAGGCGCCCACACACCGGGTGCGGGTCGACGGGTTCTGGATCGCTCGGCACCCGGTGACCAACCGCGAGTTCGCTGCGTTCGTGGCGGCCACGGGCTATGTGACGGTCGCCGAACGCTCGCTCGACCCCGCCGACTACCCGGGGGCACCGGCCGAGAACCTGGCACCCGGCTCGTTGGTGTTCACTCCCACGCCCGGCCCGGTCGACCTGCGGCACCTCAGTCAGTGGTGGACCTGGACTCCGGGCGCGTCGTGGCGCCGTCCTGATGGACCGCAGAGTGGACTCGACGGCCGGGGCGACCACCCGGTGGTGCACGTCGCCCACGAGGACGCCGTGGCGTGCGCCACCTGGCTCGGGGCCGACCTGCCCACCGAGGCCGAGTGGGAATACGCCGCCCGCGGCGGCCTCGACGGCGCCGAGTTCACCTGGGGCAACGAACGCCGGCCGGGAGGCCACGTCATGGCCAACACCTGGGGTGGACCCGACTTCCCGTGGCGCAACGCCGAGGATGGCGGCTGGGGGCGGACGTCGCCGGTGGGCGTGTTCCCGGCCAACGGATACGGCCTGCACGACATGGCAGGCAATGTGTGGGAGTGGACCGACGACTGGTACACGAACCGCCATTCCGCCGACGCCGACAAACCGTGCTGTGTGCCCGTGAACCCACGGGGCGGCGATCTCGACGCAAGTTTCGATCCGACGCAGCCCCAGTTCCGGATTCCGCGCAAGGTGATCAAGGGTGGTTCGCACCTGTGCGCCGACAACTACTGCATGCGGTATCGACCGGCGGCCCGCCGCCCGCAGATGATCGACACCGGCATGAGCCACGTCGGTTTCCGCGCGGTGTGGCGGCCGACATCGACGACGATCGACCACCCGGGGGAGGACCCGCGATGACCCGTTCCGATCTCCTGCTGCCGTCGTGGCGCGAGGGCAGCACCCGAGATGCGCTGCTGACCTTCCTGGAAGCATCGGCATCACTCGCCCCCGCCGACCGAGTGGCCACGTTCGACAACGACGGCACGCTGTGGTGCGAGCGGCCTGCCTACTTGCAGTTCCTGTTCTTCGTCGATGCCCTGCAGCGGGCAGCCGACACCGACCCGTCGTTGCGAGATCGGCCGGAGTTCGCTGCTGTGCTGAGCAACGACCAGGCGGCGATCGGTGCGCTGGGCCTTGCCCGGGTGGGCATGGCACTGAACGGTCTGTTCGCCGGGCTGACCCCCGAGGCGTTCAGCACTGCGGCTCGCGAGTTCGTCGAGCGGGCGGTGCACCCGGTGCTCGGCTTGCCGGCTCGTCGGACCGTCTACCAGCCGATGCTCGAGTTGATCGACGCGCTGCGCGGGCATGGGTTCGCCGTGTTCGTGGTGAGCGGTGGCGGCACCGAATTCGTCCGTGCGGTGAGCCACGACCTGTACGGAGTGCCACCCGAGGGAGTGGTGGGAACACTGGTGCAGCACGAAATGGTGCGGCGTGCCGACGGCGGCCCCGAACTGCGGCGCACGAACCTGCTCGACGGCGATGCCAACGAGGGTGTGGCCAAGGTGACCCGCATCCAGAGCCACCTGGGTCGCCGCCCCGGGTTCGCGGCCGGGAACTCGGGCGGCGACCGCGAGATGCTCGAGTGGGCAACTGCGGGCGAGGGCCCTTCGATGGCGTTGGTGATCGATCATGACGACGACCACCGCGAATTCGCCTATCAGGGCCGAGCCGAGAGTTTCGTCGAGAACGAGTCGATCACCGAGGTGGCCGCCCGCCTGGGCTGGACCGTGGCGAGCATGGCGAACGACTGGACGACGGTGTTCCCCTCTGCCGACTGAACCCACTCGGAGGAGGAGGACGCGCTGCACCGGCCTCATGCCCACTGCTCGCAGGGTGGCCCGGTGGTCATGAGCAGGGTTCCGTCGCGCGCTCTGATGGTGATGGCGCGGTCGCTCGACATGGTGAGTCGCCAGCGTTCGGCGTGCAGCCGGTCGTGATGATGTCGACACAGCGGCAGCAGGTTCGTCAGATCGGTATATCCGCCGTTCTCCCAGTAGTGGATGTGATGCGCTTCGGTGATGGACACGTGCCGCCCGCATCCCGGGATGGCGCACGTTCGGTACATCGCCCGTAAGGCGCGTCGTTGTCGGGTGCTGGCGTGTCGTCGGCTGCGGCCGTGATCGAGCCCAACCGGTCGGGTGAGTGAAGCGGTGATCTGGTCGTAGCTGGGCACCGGATCACCCTGCTCGAGCAAGACACCGTCACGGTTGACGACGACAGGCACGAACCGCGCCCGCCCGGCGATACCACGGATGCTGTCGATCGGCAGGTCGATCCCCGGCCCGCATTCGACCTTCGACTGTGCATGCC
>JBEICS010000271.1:0-3663 GCA_040383925.1 Acidimicrobiaceae bacterium
ACCTTCCTGCTCACCGGCACCCTGTCCGACGCGTGCAGCGGAGGCCCCTGCACGAGCGACGTCCTGAAGGACTGATCCGGCGCCGGCTCAGGCCGAAAGACCGCGTAGCGCGGCGACGAGTTCGTCGACCGGGCGGTAGGTGAGACCGGCGATTGCCCGGTGGGCGTAGCGCACGATGCCTCCCCCGTCGATCACGAACACGCTGCGGCGTGGGAACCCGATGGGGCCCAACGTGCCGTACGCGGCGGCCACCTTCTTGTCGGTGTCGGCCAGCAACGGGAACCCGAAGTCGTACTTGCCGCGGAAGTGCTCGTGGCTCTCGATGCCCTGCGCCGAGACTCCGAGCACCTGTGCGTCGACCGACTCGAACTGCGCCAGTTCGTCGTTGTAGCTGTTGAGTTGCTTGGTGCACACCGCCGAGTCGTCGCCCGGGTAGAACACCAGCACCACCGGACGACCGGCGAACTCGCCAAGCGTGTAGTCGCGCCCACCGGTACCGGGCAGGGTGAAGTCGGGCGCACGGTCGCCCACCGACAGAGCCATCAGCCGACTGCTTCCATGATCTCGTCACTGATGTCGAAGTTGCCGTAGACGTCCTGCACGTCGTCGTTGTCCTCGAGCGCGTCGATGATTCGCAGCACCTTCTTCGCATCATCGACATCGGTGACCTCGATGGTGTTCGACGACACCATCGTCGACTCGGCCGACTCGATGGCCACCTTCGCCGCCTGCAGCGCATCGCGCACGTCGTACAGCAGCGACGGGTCGCAGGTGATCTTCCAGAACTCGCCGTCGGCGGCCACATCGTCGGCGCCGGCGTCGAGTGCCGCCATCATCACCTCGTCCTCGCCACCCTTGGCCAGGATGACGCCCTTGCGGCTGAACTGCCAACCCACGGCTCCGGGTTCGGCCAGCGAGCCACCCAGCTTCGAGAACACGTTGCGCACATCGGCACTCGACCGGTTGCGGTTGTCGGTGAGCACGTCGATGAGCAGCGCCACACCACCGGGCGCATAGCCCTCGTAGGTGATGGCCTCGTAGTTGCCGCCGTCGCTCTGGCCGGTGCCGCGCTTGATGGCGCGGTCGATGAGGTCGTTGTTCATCTGCGCGGCTTTGGCCTTCAGCACCATCGTGCGCAGCGTGGCGTTGGTGGCCGGGTCGCCGCCGCCGTCGCGTGCAGCCACCTCGAGCTGACGGGCGAGCTTGGCGAACACCTTCGCCCGCCGCGCGTCGGCGGCACCCTTCTTGTGCTTGATCGTTGCCCATTTGGAATGACCGGACATGACGCGGTGGCTCCTTGTAGCGGTGGTCTCAGCTGGCTGCGGTGGCCGGCAGAGCGTGGTGGACGAGGGATACGAACAGCCCGTGCAGACGGAGGTCGTCGGTGAGTTCGGGATGGAACGAGGCGACGAGCACGTTGCCCTGGCGGGCCAGGACGGGCACTCCCCGGTGCCGGGCCAGCACCTCGACGTCGTCGCCGATGCGCTCGACTTTCGGGGCACGGATGAACACGACGTGGAACGGCTCGTCGAGGCCCACCACATCGAGGTCGTCTTCGAAGCTGTCGACCTGGCGTCCGTATCCGTTTCGGCGGACGGCGATGTCGATGGCGGCGAAGCTGCGCTGCCCCGCCCGGCCGTCGAGCACCTCGGCTGCCAGCAGGATCATGCCCGCGCAGGTGCCGAACACCGGCATCCCGCTGGCCAGGCGCGCAGCGAGGGGTTCGAACAACTCGTTGGTGGCCAGCAGATGCATCATGGTGGTGCTCTCGCCACCGGGCATCACCAGGGCATCGACCGACGCGAGGTCGGTCGCGGTGCGGACCTGACGCGTGACCGCGCCCAGACGGTTCAGCGCACGCTCATGCGCGGCGAACGCGCCCTGCAGGGCGAGCACACCGACGACCGGAGTGGCAGTGGCGTTCACCTGGGGGCTGCTCCCCCGCCGACCGCACTGCTCACCAACCCCGCTCGGCGAAGCGCTGGTTGATGGCGTCCATGCCGATACCCGTCATCGGGGCACCCAGGCCGCGGCTCACCTTGGCGAGGATGTCGGCGTCGCGGAAGTGCGTGGTGGCCTCGACGATGGCCTTGGCCCGCGGCTCGGGATCGTCGCTCTTGAAGATGCCCGAGCCGACGAACACGGCTTCGGCACCGAGCTGCATGGCCAGCGCTGCGTCGGCCGGGGTGGCGATGCCTCCTGCACAGAACAGCGGCACCGGCAGCGCGCCGGTCTCGGCGATCTCCTGCACCAGCGGCAGCGGCGCCTGCAACTGCTTGGCCCACTGGAACAGTTCGGCCTGGTCGTTGGCGGCCTGGATGCGCTTGATGTCGCCAAGGATGTTGCGCAGGTGGCGCACGGCCTCGACGATGTTGCCAGTTCCGGCCTCACCCTTGCTGCGGATCATGCAGGCACCCTCGCTGATGCGCCGCAGCGCCTCGCCGAGGTTGGTGGCGCCGCACACGAACGGCACGGTGAACGCGAACTTGTCGATGTGGTGGGTCTCGTCGGCCGGGGTGAGCACTTCGCTCTCGTCGATGTAGTCGACACCGAGCGCCTGCAGGATCTGTGCCTCGACGAAGTGGCCGATACGGGCCTTGGCCATGACCGGGATGGTGACCGCGGCCTGGATGCCCTCGATCATCTCCGGATCGCTCATGCGGGCGACACCGCCGTCGCGGCGGATGTCGGCGGGAACTCGCTCGAGGGCCATCACGGCGCAGGCGCCGGCCGACTCGGCGATACGCGCTTGCTCGGGGGTGACGACGTCCATGATGACGCCGCCCTTCATCATCTCGGCCAAGCCACGCTTGACCCGGTACGTACCCGTTGAACCGCTCGTCGAACTCATGGCGGTCATCGTATCCAACCGACCTCCGGCGACCCACAGCGGATTGCGGCGGTGTGTCGGGTGCGACAGTCGGGCGCCGTCGCGAGCCGGGCGCGCCGACTCACACTCGCGGTGCGACCTTGCCCACCCGGGCGAGTTCCACCCAGGTGCGACCGGGTGTGAGGCCGATGACCGCACCCGAGGCGTCGGTGAGGGTGAACGGCTCGAGGCGGTCGTTGCGGGTCCAGGTGCCCCGCACCAGCACGCCGCCCGTGTACACCCATGCCGTACCGGTGCCGATGGTCTGGGCCTCGGGGCTGCGCGCATCGGCCGGGCTCGGCTCGTAGGCGACCTCGAGAATCACCACGTTGGCGGCGTTCACCTGACCGAGCGTGGCGTCGTTGTGCGCCTTGCCGCCTTGGGTGCGCAGGTAGCTCGCCGTCGCGCCGTCCCACGTCCAGCCCACCTCGACACCGTCCATCTTCACGTCGACACCGGGTGAGGCTTCGCCGGCAGCTGCCACACCGTCGTCGCGATAGGTGAACTGTTCCGGCGGCGGCGACAGCTCTTCGGGCTGGTGCGTCCAGAGCGACTGGGTGCTGTTGTACAGCGTGTGCTCGTAGTCCTCGTTGCCCCGCGGCGCCCGGAAGTACCCCGAGTTGCTCACGGCAGCAGGGCTGAGGTTCACCAGATCGCTGGCCTTCACCGCTGCCGTGACGTTGCCGTTCCCACCGCTCCAGGCGAACAACGGCTTGTTGAGCGACCCGAGCAGGGAAATGTCCTGGGTGCGACCCGAGCGGATGGGGCCTACACGGTCGACGTCCTGGCTGTGG
>JBEICS010000272.1:0-3647 GCA_040383925.1 Acidimicrobiaceae bacterium
ACCAGGAACCGGTGGTTCTTGTGCGGCGCCGTCATCGCCGGGTACACCAGCACACGCGAGTCGCCAAGCGCGAACCGGCGACGCAACTCGTCGGCGGGGGTGACCGGCTGGCCCAGATCCGGCTGGCCCGGATCCGGCTGGGCCAGGCCTGACTCGAACCCGTGCGGCACCACCATCACCCGCTCGGGCGCGATGCCGAGGTGCTCGACGACGCTGGTGCGCACGTACGCACTCGGCACGGCCACCCGTGCAGCACGTCGCGCCGAAGGCGGGATCATCGCATCGAGGTAGCGGCGCTTCGTCGCCGAGAAGTACTGCGGGAACGTGCGGTACTGCAGATCGTGAATGGTCAGCACGTACGGACGTCGAGCGTTGCGCGGCGCGGTGCCGCCGCCGTGGTGCACCACATCGAGGCCTGCCGTCTGCGAGCGCAGCCAGGTGTGCTCGTGCAGCACCCGGCGGCTGCGCCGCTCGGCACCAGCCGGTGCGGTGACGAGTGTGCAGTCGGCGAAACGCTGGGCGTAGTGCTCGACGAACGCTGCCGGCGCGTAGAGCGTGAGGTCGATGTCGGGTCGGGCCTCGCGCACCCCCAGCAGTTGGCGCACGAGGTACTGCTCGGAGCCTCCCACGGCCCCCGGCAGGCACCACAGCAGGTTCACCCCCACACGCACGGCCGGTCGCTCCTCAGCCGACGAGCTCGCGGTAGGCGGCGGCCGTGAGCGCGGCGGTGCGCGCCCAGCTGCGACGTTGAGCGCGGGCGAGCCCCTTGGCGCGCAACTCGTTCGTACGGCGCAGCGCTTCGACGATGCCGCGGGCGATGTCGGTGGCATCGAGCGGGTCGACGAGTACGGCGGCGAGGCCAGCCGTCTCCTCAGTGGCCGTGCCCTCGCTGGTGACCACAGGAGTCCCCTGCGCCATCGCCTCCAGCACCGGCAGGCCGTACCCCTCACGCTCACTCGGATAGCAGAAGGCCGCAGCACCGGCGTAGAGGGCACCGAGGTCGTCGGCGGGCACGAATCCCACGAACCGCACATCGGCCGTGGTGTCGGCGTCGATGTCGATGTCGCCCCACCCCTCGGCGCCCACCACGATGAGCGGCAGCGGATCGTCGAGCATGGCCACCGCGTCGACCAGCCGACGCAGGTTCTTGCGCGGCTCGACGGTGCCGACGAACAACAGGTACCGCTCGGGCAGGCTGTAGTACACCCGCACCCGGGCGACGTCGTCGGCCGATGCCCGCTCGACGTCGACACCGAGCGGCACGAGCCGGAGGCGCTCGTCGCCGATGCCGAGCGCTGCGACGTCGTCGAGGGTGGCCTGGCTGCTGCACAGCACCAGGTCGGCCTTGCGCTTGATCACCTCGAGGCTGTCGCGGAACACCCGGTTGCCGTGCCGGGTGAAGTGCTGGGGCTCGTGCAGGAACGCCACGTCGTGCAGGGTGACCACCAGCGGTGCGTCGGTGGGGCACGGGATGAGGCCGGTGGCATGGGTGAGGTCGACCCGGCCGGTTGCCCGCTCGACCTTCGGCCAACCCATCCGCAGCCAGGTCTCGTACAACCACGGTGTGGCGAGCGGGAGGTGAGCGATGGGGATGGTGGGCATCCACGGATCGTCGGGCAGATGCGCGTGCCGACCGGCTACACCGATGAGCCGGACGTCGTCGTGCTCCTCCATCGCCTCGGCCACCCGCAGCGCCGCCACCGCGGTTCCGCCCGGTACGCGGTGCCAGCACTGTTCGAGGGTGTAGGCGACGCGCACGGTGCCCATTGTGCCGGGTCAGGGAGGTACTCTCCGATCATGCGCACCCAGATCCCGCCCGAGGCCCTCGCCCGCGACGAACGGTTCAACCGCATCACCACCGCCGACCGCTTCGCCGACCAGCGCCCCAACGGCGCCGGCGACGACCGCCGGATGGACCCCGAGAGCGCCGAGTGCGCCGACCGGGCACGACGCCAGATGCACGGCATCTTCGTCGGCGAGATCCAGGCGCTCGAGGGCGCCGGCCGCACGGCGTTCGACTACACCACCGACGAGACCCCGTTCGCGATGAAGCTCGACATGGCCCGCCAGTGCTGGGACGAGGCCCGCCACGTCGAGATCAGCATCAAACTCGGCGACCACATGGGCACCGACATCGGCGAGTACAGCGAGGCCGTCACCCTGTTCGAGGCCGCCTGCCATCCCGACCCGGTGTTCCGCCTCGCCGGCGTGAACCGTGCGCTCGAGGGCTTGGCCATCGACGTGTTCACCACGATGCGCGACTTCGCCGCCGAGATGAACGACGACACGCTGTGGTTCGCCGAGGACTGGATGCTCGCCGACGAGGTCACCCACGTGAAGATGGGCAGCACCTGGCTGCGCGAGGTCACCAAGAACGACACCGAGCGCCAGAAGCAGGCCCTCGAGTTCCAGCGCACCGTCGACGGCCTGTTCAACTTCCGCGGCATCCGCGGCGAGACCCGCGAGTCGGCCATCATGCTGGCCCGCAAGTTCCGCGAGATGGCCGGGTTCGACACCACCGAGATCGACGAGATCGCGGCCATGGCCGAGGCCCAGCGCGCCGAGCGCCTCGCCACCGCTAGCGCCTACTGAGCGCTGCGAAACCACCGGGAGGCGCTGGACTCGACCTGGCACAGTGGGGCGATGAACACCGCCATCTGGCCCCTGTTCGGCCTACGGGTCACCACGCCGCGGCTCGAGCTGCGCTACGTCGACGACGGCCTCGGCGCGCAGTTGGCCGAGCTGGCTGCGCAGGGCATCCACGACCCGGCGTTCATGCCCTTCAGCATCGAATGGACCGACGCCCCGGCCGAGCAGTTGCGGCCGAACACGATGCAGCACTACTGGCGGTGCCGGGCCGAGACGACACCCGGCCACTGGCACCTGCCGTTCGCCGTGGTGATCAACGGCGAGGTCGTCGGCACCACCAGCCTCGGCGCCGACCACTTCCCCACCCTGCGCACGTTCGAGTCGGGCTCGTGGCTGGGGCGCGCCCACCAGGGCCGGGGCATCGGCCGCGAGATGCGCGAGGCGACGCTGCACCTCGGCTTCGCCGGGCTCGCGGCGGCATGCGCCACCACGAGCGCGTTCAGCGACAACGGCCCGTCGCTGGGGGTCACCCGCTCGCTCGGCTACCAGCCCAACGGCGAGCAGACGAACCTGCGCCGCGGCATCGCCGCCACCTCGCTCCGCTTCCAGATGGAGCGCGACGACTGGTCGGCCCGACTGAGGCGCGACGACATCACCATCACCGGCCTCGAACCCTGTCTGGCGTTGCTGGGCCTCTCCTGAACCGCGTGTCGACGTGCGTCCCGCACGCGGCCCCAACTCGACACGAGCCCGAACTCGACAGGAGCGCGTGTCGACTGCCGGCCCACCGGCGGCCCGAAGTCGACACGCAGTGGGACGTCGTCGGGCGATATCGAGGCGACTCAGCGCAGGCGGGCGACGAGTTCGGCGAGTGGTTCGCGGAAGTCGCGCATGGGGGGCAGGCCGCCGAGGCGGGCGACCGCGTTGTCGAGCACGCTGTTGGCCGGCCGTGGCGCGGGGCGCGGCGGGTCGAGGTCGGCGGTGAGGATGGGCAGCACCATGGCGGGGTCCTTGCCCATCAGGCGCACGATCTCCTGCACGAACGCGTGCCAGCTCAC
>JBEICS010000273.1:0-3614 GCA_040383925.1 Acidimicrobiaceae bacterium
CGCCTCGGCGACATCGACGCGATCGTGTTCTACGACATGCCCGGCCTGCGCTTCACCCGCGCCGACCCACCGGTGGAACTGGTCGCCCCCGACCCGTCGTTCGCCGACGGCATCGAGCAACTCCTCGACCGCGGTGTGGGCATGGTGTTCCTGCACCACACCATCGCCGGGTGGCCCGCCTGGCCGCGGTGGGCCGACATCGTGGGTGGCCGCTTCCACTACGCGCTGGGGCGACTGCACGGCATCGACTACCCCGACTCGGGCTACCTGCTCGACGTCGAGCACACCGTCGAGGTGGTGGCAGCCGACCATCCGGTGTGCGCCGGCCTGCCGTCGTCGTTCACGCTGCGCGACGAGCTGTACCTCGCCCCGGTGGTCATCGACACGACCACGCCGGGCACGGTGCCGCTGCTGCGCACCACGCACCCACTGGCACCCGAGCAGTTCTTCTCCGCCGACCGTGCCGTGCGCGGCCACCGCGACGACCGCAGCGGGTGGACGCACCCCAGCGGCGACGCGCTCCCCCACGCCGACCTGCTCGGCTGGGCGCGGCAGGTGGGCAACTCGCCCACCGTGTACCTGCAGCCCGGCGACGGACCCAGCACGTACGCCGACCCGAACTACCGGCGGCTGCTGGCCAACGCCGTCAACTGGGTCGCGGCAGCATCCCGTACACGTGGGTGGGCGTGAGCCGCACGATGGTGCGCCGATCGTTCACCATCGACAGCCGGTACTCGTCCCAGTTCGGGTGCTCGCCGGCCAGCGTGCGGTAGTACTCGACGAGTTCCTCCACCGTGTCGTCGTGTGGATCGGCCGCCACCGGTGCCAGCGCCACATCGGCCTCCACCACCACATAGGCCCAGAAGTCGTCGGCCGATACGTGCAGCGATGCCTGCGGCGTGCGCACGAGGTTGGCGTACTTGGCGCGCGCGGCCGTGATGGAGATGCGGATCAGTCCGTCGCCACCGAGGTGATAGGTGATGTTCGACAACTGCGGGCGGCCGTCGCGCTTGGCGGTGGCGAGCACGCCGTTGCGGCGCGGGGTGATGAAGGCGAGGGCGTCGACGAGATCCATGGATGCACCGTACCGAGCCGGGTTGCTTGCCGACAGGGGCTCACGGCTCATCCCGATGGGATGATGGACATCGGCCGGGGCGGCCGCGAGGATGCACCACCGACCGCCGGGGAAGGGGCACTCGACCGCTGATGGAACAGGGACTGAACCTCGCCGTCACGGCCGCTGCGGCCGGGTCGATCGTCGTCTGGGGCATGGCGTCGGGCCGACTGCAGCGGTGGAATGTCACGGCACCGATGTTCTTCGTGCTGGCCGGCTGGCTGCTCACCAACGGCCCGACCGGCGTGGCCGAGGTGCGGATCGACAGTACCGGCGTTCGCGATGTGACCGAACTGGCTCTCGCCCTCGTGCTGTTCGGCGACGCCGCCCAGGTGCGTGTGCGCGACCTGGGACGCGACGCCGGCCCGCCCGCACGGTTGCTGCTCATCGGGCTGCCGCTCACGATGGTGCTGGGCACCCTGGTGGCGAAGTGGGTACTGCCCGACCTGTCGTGGTGGGTGTGCGCAGTGGTGGGTATCGCCGTCGCTCCCACCGACGCTGCACTCGGCGCAGCGATCGTCGAGGACGAGCGGGTGCCCGAGCGGGTCCGCCGCATCCTGAACGTCGAGAGCGGCCTGAACGACGGCATCGCCACACCGTTCGTGAAACTGGCACTCGTCGCCGCGGTGGCGGGCACCGCGCTCGAGACCGGCTCGGAGGGCGGCGCCTTGCTCGAGTTGCTCATCGGCGCCGTCGGCGGCGCGCTGATCGGGCTCGTCGGCGGTGCTGCACTGGTTCGGGCGCGGGCCGCCGGCTGGGGCACCTCGTCGGCACATGCGTTGGCGGTCGCCGCTCTGGCGGTGGGTGCGTTCGCCGCCATGGACGAACTCGGTGGGAACGGGTTCATCGCCGCATTCGTCGCCGGCCTCGCCTATGGGGCCATCACCCGATCGGCGCCCGATGCGGCGCTCCACTTCACGCACCAAGTGGGTGGGCTGATGTCGATGCTGGTGTGGTTCATCTTCGGCGCGGTCATGCTGCCGGTGCTCCAGAACGCCGGATGGCGCGAGATCGTGTTCGCAGCGCTGGCCCTCACCGTCGTGCGGATGCTGCCGGTCGCATTGTCGCTGCTGGGCGTCGGCTTCGATCGTTTCACGGTCGTGGTGATGGGCTGGTTCGGCCCCCGTGGTCTGGCCTCGGTGGTGTTCGCCCTCCTGGCGGTCGACGCGCTCGCACCGGCCGACACCGTGCGAGTGGTGGCGGCCATCACCGCGACGGTGGTGGGCAGCGTGGTGCTGCACGGCGCCTCCGCGGCACCGGTGAGCAGTCGCTACAGCGCCACCGAAGGGTCGTGATCGCCGCCGGAGTGGCGCAGCCAGGTGGCCTCCATCGCCGCCCAGCGTCCGCCGAGGGCACGCAGTTCGGCGGGTGACCCGAGTTCGACGATGCGCCCGGCGTCGACCACGGCGATGCGGTGGGCACGCATGGCTGTGGCCAGGCGGTGAGCGATGACGATGGCGGTGCGTCCCTGCAGCACGGCATCGAGGGCGCGCTCCACCACGGTCTCGCTCTCGAGGTCGAGGCTGGACGTGGCCTCGTCGAGCACCAGCACCCGCGGGCGGGCCAGGAACGCACGGGCCAGGGCCAGCAGTTGCCGCTCGCCGCTCGACAACGACACACCTCGCTCGTGCACGAACGTGTCGATGCCGTCGGGCAGCCGATCGAGCACATCACCCAGACCCACCGCCCGGCACGCCTCGAGCACCTCGTCGGCCGTGGCGTCGGGCCGACCGAAGGCGACGTTGTCGCGCAGCGAGGCGGCGAACAGGAACGGCTCCTGCGGCACCACCCCGAGTTGGCGCCGCAGCGACGCCCACGTCACCTCGCGCAGATCGTGCCCGTCGATGAGCACCGTGCCGACGGTGGGGTCGTGGAAGCGGGTGACGAGCTTGGCCATTGTCGACTTCCCGCTGCCGGTGGCACCGACGAAGGCGAACGTCTCACCCGGTTCGATGACGAGATCGATGTGGCGCAGCACCGGCACCCCGGGTAGGTACTCGAACCCGACGTCGCGCAGCTCGACACGGCCCTCCACGGTGGGCAGGTCGTAGGCGTCGGGCCGCTGCTGCACCGAGGGCTCGGTGGCCAACAGGTCGCGGATCTTCACCACCGCCGCCTGGCCCGACTGATACGTCGTGTACAGCTGCACCAGCTGCTGGATGGGCGCGAAGAACGAGGTGAGGTAGAGGATGAATGCGGCGAGCGTGCCGATCGACAACTCGCCACGCAGCACCATCCGGCCGCCGATGAACAGCACCACCACCTGCCCGAGCGCGCCGAGCAGATCGGCCGCCGGGCCGTAGGCGGCACCCTGCCGGGCAGTGACGACGTTGGCGGCGCGGTAGCGGCCGACGATGCGGCGGTGCACCATCACGTTCTGGCGGCGACGGTTGAACGCGGTGACCACGCGCAAGCCCTGCAGCGTCTCTGACAGATCGGCCAACACGTCGGCGATGCGGTCGCGCACCACCGTGAACGAACGGTCCGACACACGCCGATA
>JBEICS010000274.1:0-3604 GCA_040383925.1 Acidimicrobiaceae bacterium
ACCGAGAGATCGCCGAGGTCCCACATCGGGTCGTTGTTGCCCGAGTACTCGTAGTCGATGACGTACATGCGCTCGCCCGTGTCGAGGAAGTTCTCGCACAGCGGGTCGCAGTGCGACGGCACCAGCGCAACCGGGTGCGCCTCGAGTGCGGAGCGGGCTGCTGCGGCCTGGCGTTCGGCGTCGGCGTAACCGGTGGGCAGCGTGGCCCCCTTCGCGGCGAGCAGCGACTTGTACTCGTCGATCATCGGGAACAGTTGGAAGTCGGTGGCGAACGGAGCGGCGGTGGTGTGCAGCCGCCGGAACGCTGTGCCGGCACGCGCCGCCGCGGCGAGGTCGGTGAACCGCTCGGCATCCATCGTGACGGCGCCGTCGACGAAACGGGTGACCATCAACCCGTCCGTGTCGTCGAAGAAAACGACCTCGGCGTTCACCCCGGCAGCCGCTGCTGAACGGGCTGCGACGGCTTCGGTCCGGCGGTCGATGTACTCGCTGGTACCGGCCCCGGGGATGCGCAGCACGAACCGCCCGCCGTCGCGTTCGACGAGGTGGTTCACGTTGGTGAGACCCTTCAGCCGGGTGGTGGGCGAATCAGCGGCGAAACCGGCACGTACGAGTGCCGCAGCGAGTTCGTGGTCGACGGTGCTCATGACCGCAGTTTCGCGCCCGTCGGGTCGTACAGCGCGCCGTCGTGGCGCACGGCAGGGATGGGTTCGCCGTACACCTCGACCACGAAGTCGGTGCGGTCGGCCAGTTCGACGGGCAGGTAGCCGTACACCACCGGCTTGCCCACCGTGGGGCCGAAGTTGGCGGTGGTGGTGAAACCCACCACGCGGCCGTCGGCGATGATGGCCTCGCCGCTCACCGGGTAGGCCATCGACTCGAGGGTGAACGTGCACAGACGGCGCTGCACACCTGCCTGCTGCTGAGCCACCAGGGCGTCGCGTCCGCAGAAGTCGCCCTTGCCCAGGTCGACGCGCCAGGCGAGGCCCGCCTCCCAGGGCGAGGTGTCGGGGGTGACGTCGGTGCTCCAGTACACGTAGCCCTTTTCCACCCGCAGACGGTCGACGGCGCGGTACCCCACGTCGGCGATGCCGTGTGCCCGGCCCGCCTGCCACAGCACCTCGTACACGTGCGCCGCGTATTCGGTGGGGATGTGCAGTTCCCAGCCCAGTTCGCCGGTGTAGCCGATGCGCATCGCCAGCACCGGTGCGGCGCCGATGGTGATGTCGCGCGCCCGGCCGTAGCGGAATGCGGTGTTCGACACATCGTCCTCGCACACCGCCTGCAGCACGTCGCGCGAGCGCGGGCCGCACAGGTTGATGACGGCGCGAGCCGAGGTGAGATCGCGCACGATGACCGAGCCGTCGTCGGGCGACTGGCTGCGGATCCAGCCCATGTCGTGTGCACCGAAGGCAGCGCCGGTGACGACGTACCACGAGTCGGGCGCGGTGCGGGCCATGGTGAGGTCGCACTCGATGCCGCCGCGCTCGTTGCACAACTGCGTATAGGTGACGGTGCCCACCGGCTTGTCCATGTCGGCCACCGACAGCCACTGCACCGCGGCCAGCGCGCCGGGGCCGGTGATCTCGAACTTGGCGAACGAGGTCTGGTCGATGAGGGCCACGCGTTCGCGCACCACAGCTGCCTCAGCGTTCACGTGGTCGAACCAGTTGGGTGCGCCGAACGAGGGCCGATCGACGGCCTCGACGCCCTCGGGTGCGAACCAGTTGGGTCGCTCCCACCCGCCACGGCTGCCGAACACGGCACGCTTCGCGGCGAGGGTGTCGTGCAGCGGGCTGCGGCGCACCCCGCGGCTGGTGTGGTGCTCGCTGCCGGGCGCCGCCAATTTGTAGTGGTGGCCGTACAACTCCACCATGCGCGGCCCGATGAAGTGCCGCGTGGTGTGGTGGAACGAGAAGCGGCGCACATCGAGCGGCCACAGGTCGAGCGAGGGGCGACCCTCGAGCATCCACTCGGCCATCATCTTGCCCGCACCGCCGCCGGCAGCGATGCCGTACAGGAAGCCGGTGGCGAGGAAGAAGTTGTCGAGTTCGGGGGCGCGGCCCATCACGAAGTCGGCGTCGGCGGTGTAGGGGATGGGGCCGTTGATGAGCGAGCGGATACCCGCTGTCTCGAGCACCGGCGTGCGCTTCACGGCCAGTTCGGCCAGTTGTGCGAACCGGTCGTGGTTCGGGTCGAACAGCTTGCGCTGGAACGGGTAGGGGATGCCGTCGACGCCGAATGGCACGGTGTCGGGCTCGTAGCCGCCCACCAGCAGGCCGGGGCCATCGGGCTTGTAGTACACGAGATGGTCGGGGTCGCGCATCGTGGGCATACGACCCAGTTCGGCGGGCGTGAACTCGCTGATCGGGCCGCTGAGCAGGTACTGGTGCTCGACCGCCACGGCGGGGGCGCGCACACCGGCCAGGCGGGCCACCTCCATGCCCCACATACCGGCCGCGTTCACCACCATCTCGCAGGCGATGTCGCCGCGGGTGGTGTGCACGGTGGTGACCCGGCGACCGTCGACGGTGATGCGCTCCACGCGGGTCTGCTCGACGATGCGGGCGCCGCGCTGGCGGGCACCCTTGGCGATGGCCATGGTGACGCTGGCCGGGTCGATGTAGCCGTCGGTGGGCAGGAACGCGGCAGCCAGCACGTCGACCGTGCTCATCAACGGGAACAGCTCCTGGGCGCGCTGGGCCGAGATCACCTCCATCGGCAGGCCGAAGCTCTTGGCCATCGTGGTGAGGCGGCGCAGTTCCATCACCCGCTCGGGCGAGCACGCCAGGCGCAGGCTGCCGGTCTCGTGCCAGTCGACGGCCTGGCCGGTCTCGGCCTCGAGGCCGCGGTACATTTCGACCGATTGCTCGAGCATGCGGGTGGTGTTGCGCGACGAACGCAACTGGCCCACCAGTCCGGCGGCGTGCCAGGTGGCACCATCGGTGAGGTGGTGCTGCTCGACGAGCACGACGTCGGATTCGCCGTACTTGGTGAGCCAGTAGGCGATGCTGCAGCCGAGGATGCCGCCGCCGATGATGACGATGCGGGCGCTGGAGGGGAGTGTCGGTTCGCTCATCGGTCAGGCCTTCACACGTGCGTTGGTGGGGTCGTACAGGGGTGCGAGGGTGGCCTGCGCAGCGACGCGCCCGGTGGCCACCTCCAGTTCGTAGGTGCCGGCCAGCACCCAGTCGGCGGTGACCCCAGCCGGGTTGCGCACATAGCCGAGACCGATCGACCGGTCGATCGTGTAGCCGTAGCCACCGCTGGAGAGCCAGCCCACGCGCTCGCTGTCGCGGTAGATGGTCTCGCGGCCCAGCAGCACCACCGACGGGTCGACGGTGAAGGTGGTGAGCAGCTTGCGCACCCCGTTCGCTCGTTGCGCGGCGATGGCGTCGCGGCCACGGAAGTCGATGTCGGTGCGCGACTTCACGGCCCAGCCGAGACCGGCCTCGATGGGGGTGTGGTCGGGGCCGATGTCGCTGCCCCAGGCGCGGTAGCCCTTCTCGAGCCGACAGCTCTCGATGGCCCGGTAGCCGCCGTGGCGCAGGCCGTGCGCGGCGCCCGCTGCGGTGATCGTGTCGAACACTGTGGCGGCGTACTC
>JBEICS010000275.1:0-3600 GCA_040383925.1 Acidimicrobiaceae bacterium
GCGCCCGGGGTCGCCCGACCAGGTGGCCGACAGGTCGGCCTGGGTGATCTGTTGCAAGGCAGCAACTGCCTCGGCGGCGTTCGCCGGCACCCGCAGTTCGGCCGACAGCACCTGACCGCCGGGGGCGGCCGGGCCACCGCCCATGCCCACCGCGCTGCGCAACCGGTCGTACAGCGCACGGATCTCGAGGAAGTCGAACAGGCGGCGGACCTCGGCATCGTCGGGATCCACGCCCAGCGAGTCGAGTTCGATGTCGAGCGGCACGTCACGGCGCAGCACCATCAGCGCAGCGTTCTCGCGTGCCCGCGCTTCGTTGGCGATGAGTGCTTCACGCAGTTTCGGCGTCTGGGAGTCGACGTTGGCGAAGATGCCGTCGAGGCCGCCATAGGTGGCGATGAGCTTGGCTGCGGTCTTCTCGCCCACCCCGGGGATGCCCGGCAGGTTGTCGCTCGGGTCGCCGCGCATGGCGGCGTAGTCGACGTACTGAGCGGGCGTGACGCCGGTGCGCTCGAAGATGCCCGCCTCGTCGTAGAAGGCGTAGTCGCTGACGCCCCGGCGGTTGTAGAGCACCTTCACGTGCGGGTCGTCGACGAGCTGATAGCTGTCGCGGTCGCCGGTGACAATGATGACGTCGTGACCGGCCTGCTTGGCCCGCTCGGCCATCGTGGCGATGATGTCGTCGGCCTCGAACCCGACCAGGTCGACGGTGGTGACGCCGGTGGCGGCGCACACCTCGCGCACGAGGCCCATCTGCTGGCGCAGGATGTCGGGTGACGCCTCGCGCTGGGCTTTGTACTCGCTGTACTGCTCGTGACGGAACGTGGGCTCGGGGCGGTCGAACGCCACCAGCACACCATCGGGCTGGTGGTCCTTCAACAGGTTCACCAACATCGACGTGAAGCCGAACACGGCATTGGTGACCTGGCCGCTGGACGTGGCCATGTCGGTGGGCAACGCGAAGAAGGCCCGGTAGGTGAGCGAGTTGCCGTCGAGCAGGAGCAGCTTCACGGCACCCCGTCAGGGCCTGAGGGTGCCGGCGACGATGCGCTCGGCAACGTCGCGCATACGCGACCGCTCGCTCATCGCCGTGCGCTGGATGAACGTGAACGCTTCCTGCTCGCGCATCGAGCACTCGTCGATGAGGATGCCCTTGGCGCGATCGACCACTTTGCGGCTCTCGAGCTGTTCGCCGAGCGCGTCGACCTCGCTGTCGAGCTGCTGCAGCTCGCGGAAGCGGCCGATGGCCACCTCGATGGCAGGGATGAGGTCGTTCTTCTGGAACGGCTTCACCAGATAGGCCAGGGCCCCGGCGTCGCGGGCCTCTTCGATGATCTCGCGCTGGCTGAATGCGGTGAGCATGAGCACGGCGCAGATGCGTTCGGCAGCGATGGTGCGGGCGGCCGTGAGCCCGTCGACACCGGGCATCTTGATGTCGAGGATGGCCAGGTCGGGCCGCAGTTCACGTGCCAACTCGATGGCCTGATCGCCGCGACCGGCCTCGCCCACCACCTCGTAGCCCTCTTCCTCGAGGGACTCCTTGAGATCGAGCCGGATGATGGCTTCATCTTCGGCGATCACCACACGGATGGTCACGAGCGGCGTCCTTTCGGGTCGGGCATGCGACATTCAACCATGTCGGGCACCCATCCGGTCGAGGAGTTCGTCCTGCTCGGCCTCGAGCGCGGCGATCGAGTCGACCAGATGGCGGCGGTACGTGTCCATCGCTGCGGCGTGCTCGGTCGCCCGCCGGTGGTCGGCCGATGCGCCCACGACACCGATCGCTGCGTCGACACCGAGGTCGTCGGCATCGTCGCGGAGATACAGCGCCTGCTCGTCGGCCAGACGCAACTCGTCGCGCAGTGTGCGCAGTCGCACGCTGATGCGCCGCAACCGTCGTTCGTCGAGCCACGAGCCCATGCCCGTGAGTGTAGGGAGGTGTCGAGCAGGCAGACTGGCGACGTGCGCGTCCACCCCGACGAGGTCGTCACCGACGGCCACCACGACATCGCCGGCGAATGGCACCCCGTCGCCCCCGAGGTCCGGGCCGCGTTGAGAGCGGCGATGGGCGACCCCGAACCGAGCCGGCCGATGTGGTTCGTGCCAGCGGGCCACGAGCACCAGTTGCTGGGGCCGTGCACGCTCACCCTCGACGACGGCACCACCTGGGGCGTGATCGAGCACCTTCCAGCCTCGGTGCCCATCGGCTACCACGATCTGGCCCCGGTCGACGGCGGCCCGATCACCCGCCTGGTGGTGCACCCCACCTCGTGCCCGCCACTGCCCCACACCTGGGGCGTGGCAGCGCAGATCTACGCCCTGTGGGACGAGGACACGTGGGGAATCGGCGACCTCGGCACCCTGCGACGGTTGGCCGAAGCGGTCGCTGCGCACGGCGGCGGCGCCGTCCTCACCAGTCCGCTGCACCAGGCGGCACCCGGCTTCCCCCAGCAGGACAGCCCCTACTACCCGAGCACCCGCCGCGCGTGGAGCCCGCTCCTGCTGGCCATAGACGTACCGCCACCGGCGCACCTGCGTGTGGAACCCGAGCAGTGGATCGACCGCAACCTGGTGTGGGCACGAAAGCGCGAACACCTCTGGAACCGGTTCGCCGCGCTTCCCGGACCGTGGCCCGATCCGTCGCCCATCGCCCTGTGGAACGCCCGGCGCGAGCGGTTCGGCGGCGACTCGGGGCTGTGGCCTGCCGAGATCGACGACCGCATCACCCTGTCGGCGCAGTTCCACGACTGGATGCAGACCCTGGTCGCCGAGCAGTTGCAGGCCGTGGCCGACACCGGCGTGGCCGTCATCGGCGACCTGGCCGTGGGCTTCGCCCCGGGTGGCGTCGACGCCGACGAGTTCGCTCCACTCCTCGCCCCCGGTGTCCGTATCGGTGCCCCGCCCGATGAGTTCAACCGCGAGGGCCAGGACTGGGGGCTGCCCGCCTTCGTGCCGTGGCGTCTGCGTGCTGCGCTGTACCAGCCCTTCATCGACACCGTTCGTGCCGCCCTGCGCGGCGTGCAGGGCCTGCGCATCGACCACGTGATGGGCCTCTTCCGGCAGTACTGGGTTCCCGAAGGCGGTTCCGCCCGCAACGGTGCCTACGTGCGCTTCCCGGCCGACGAACTGCTGGCGATCGTGTGCCTCGAAGCCACCCGCGCCGGGGCGTTCGTCATCGGCGAAGACCTCGGCACGGTGGAAGCGGGAGTGCGCGAGACACTCGCCGCCTGCGGGATCGCCGGTACCCGCGTGCTGCTGTTCGAGGACGAACCGCCGTCCGCCTGGCCGGTCGAGTGCCTCGCCACCATCACCACCCACGACCTGCCCACCGCAGCCGCCACCTGGGCGCTCGCTGCCGACGACGCCCGGCGCGCCCGACTCGAAGCCGTCACCGACAGGTGCTTCGATGCCGAGCACGCCGTCCGTGCTGCGCACGAAGCGCTGCTGGCGTCGCCCGCCGCACTGCGCCTGCTCACGGCCGACGACCTGGCCGGCGCCACGGCCCAGCCGAACGTGCCGGGCACCGTCGGCCCGCCCAACTGGTGCCGCCAACTCCCCCGCCCGGTCGACCAACTCCTCTGAGCCCGACGGCGCACCCGGCCC
>JBEICS010000276.1:0-3596 GCA_040383925.1 Acidimicrobiaceae bacterium
GGCACGCCGCGCTGTGCGGCGGTGAACCCCGGCGGGCAGTCGGTGCTGGGGTCGACGGGCAGTGCCTCGTCGGCGGGGACGAGCACCTCGTCGTAGATGGGGTTGGCGTCGGCGTCGAGGCGGTACCACACCGGAACCGGCACACCGAAGTAGCGCTGGCGGCTGATCAGCCAGTCGCCATTCAGGCCGCCCACCCAGTTGTCGTACCGGTGCTGCATGTAGCTGGGGTGCCACGTGAGTTCGTTGCCCCGCTCGAGCAGGTCGGTGCGCAACTGCTGGTCGCGGCCGCCGTTGCGGATGTACCACTGGCGGGTGGCGACGATCTCGAGCGGGCGGCTGCCGCGCTCGTAGAACTTCACCGGGTGGGTGATGGGTTCGGGGTCGCCCACCATCTCGCCAGTGGCGGTGAGCATCTCGACCACTCGCTTCTGCGCCTGCTTGGGGGCGAGGCCGGCGATCTGCATGTACGCCTCGCAGCCCATGTCGGTGGCGATCCACTCGGGCACCTCGCCGGCGAAGCGGCCGTCGAAGCCGATGAGCGCACGCGACGGCAGGTTCAGTTCGCGCCACCACACCACGTCGGTGACGTCGCCGAAGGTGCAGATCATCGCGATGCCGGTGCCCTTCTCGGGATCGGCGAGAGGGTGGGCGAGGATGGGCACGTCGACGCCGAACAGCGGGGTGCTCACCATCGTGCCGAACAGCGGCTGGTAACGCGGGTCGTCAGGGTGGGCCACCATCGCCACGCAACTGGGCAGCAGTTCGGGGCGGGTGGTGGCGATGAACACGTCGCCGCCGCCGTCGAGGCGGTGGAACGCCACCTTGTGGTACGCGCCCGGCATCTCGCGGTCTTCCATCTCGGCCTGGGCCACGGCGGTGCGCTCGTCGATGTCGTACAGCGTGGGCGCGTCCTGCTGGTAGGCCTCGCCACGGGCGAGGTTGCGCAGGAACGCCCGCTGGCTCACCCGCCGGGCGCGGTCGCCGATGGTGGTGTAGAGCAGCGACCAGTCGACGCTGAGGCCGAGCCGCCGGAACAGCGCCTCGAAGGCCTGCTCGTCGATGTGGGTGATCTCGCGGCACAGGTCGACGAAGTTCGGTCGGCTCACCGGCACGGCGCGGTGATCCTTCGGCACGTCGCCGTTGTAGGGGGCCCGGAACTCCTGGTCGAACGGCAGCGACGGGTCGCAGCGCACACCGGTGACGTTCTGCACGCGGCGCTCGGTGGCCAGGCCGTTGTCGTCCCAGCCGAGGGGGTAGAACACCTGCCGGCCGCGCATGCGCTGGTAGCGAGCGATCGTGTCGGTGTGGGTGTAGCTGAACACGTGGCCGATGTGCAGCGACCCGCTCACCGTAGGCGGCGGGGTGTCGATGGCGAATACCTCGTCGCGGCTGGCGGATCGGTCGAAGCGGTAGGTGCCGTCGGCTTCCCACCGTTCGATCAGACGGGCCTCGATGCCGTCGAGCGACGGCTTGTCCGGGATGGCCGGGTTGTTCGTCATAGCGGCTGCGAGCCTACCGGCCGCCCGCGACAGCGCCCGGTCCCATACTGGCGGAACCGGGCGCTCTCGTGTTGGGGGGAGGGTGTTGGGGGGAGGGTGATACCTGAACGGCGGGGGCGACTCAGAGGTCGATCGGGCGCAGCACCCGGTCGATGCCGTGGATGAAGCCGTTGGCCAGGGCGCCGCCGAGGTCGGCCTTCACGAGGCGGGCGTTGCGGGCGTTCGGGTCGCCGTCGACGAACTGCACCACGGCGCGGCGCTTGTTGATGACGTCGACCGCGAAGGTGCCGCCGCCGAGCGTGGCGACCTGGGCGTCGTCGCTGTTCAGCACCGTGGCAGCGCCGAGCTTCGCACCAACGATGTGGTACGTGAGCACGGTCTTCACGGTGTCGGTGCCGAGGCTGGCCACGGCGGCGAACACGTCGGCCTCGTTGCGGAAGTGCTTCTTGGTCAGTTCCGAGGCGAGCAGGCGGAACGCCTGGTCGTTCGGTGCCAGCACCGTGAGGCTGGCATTCGGGTCGCTCACGGCGGCGACGAGGTCGGGGAACAGCAGCACCGCCTGGGTGACGATGTCGTAGTCGTGCCAGTTCTTGTCGAAGCCCTGGGCGTTGTCCTTGGCCGAGTCGCTGAGGACGACGTCGGCGATGGTGGCGGGGGCTGCCCCGGCGGGCGATGCCGGCGAGGCGGCGGTGAACGCGGCGGCGGTGAGGGCGATGCCCAGGCCGAGGCCGATGCGGGCGGTGGCGGAACGCTTGGTCTTCATGGATGTCTCCGAGTCTGTGAGGGGGTGTGTGAGGGGGTGTGTGACGGGTGTGTCGTGGGTACTGCGGTGGTGCACTCCCGATCGGGAGTGACCGGATTCGGATGACATCGGCCGGTGTCGCAGGGTCTACGGAGCACGCCCCAATCCGGATGACGGCTGCCGCATGCCGCTCGTAGGCTGGGCGCATGCTGCATCTGTACGACACCGCCACTCGCGAGGTGCGCGAGCTCCGGCTGCGCGAACCGGGAACGGTCAGCATCTATCTGTGCGGCCCGACGGTGTACGGGCCGCCGCACCTCGGCCACGGCCGGGCGACGCTCGTGTACGACGTGTTGCGCCGGTACCTCGAATGGAGCGGTGTGCGGGTGCGGCTCGCCAGCAACATCACCGACATCGACGACAAGATCATCGACCGCGCCAACCGCGAGCAGCGACGGTGGCAGGACATCACCCACAAGTGCGAAGACGTGTGGTTCACGGCGATGGGCCGCCTCGGGGTCGAGCGTCCCACCGACGTGCCCCACGCCACCGAGTGGGTCGACGAGATGGTGGCGATGATCGGCGACCTGGTCGCCACCGACCGCGCCTACGTCACCGACGACGGGGTGTACCTCAGCGTCGAGACGGTGCCCGACTACGGCCTGCTCGCCAACCAGAGCCTCGACGACCTGCTCGCCGGTGGTGGCGAACGCGAGGTGTTCGGTGCCGATGCCAAGCGTCATCCGGCCGACTTCGCGCTCTGGAAGTTCACCAAGCCGGGCGAGCCCGCCTGGCCGTCGCCGTGGGGTGAGGGCCGGCCCGGTTGGCACAGCGAGTGCGTGGTGATGAGCCTCGGTCTGCTCGGTGAAGGCTTCGATCTCCACTGCGGCGGCATGGACCTGAAGTTCCCGCACCACGAGAACGAGCGGGCCCAGGCCGTGGCGCTGGGCAAGCAGTTCGCCAACCACTGGATGCACAACGGGTTCGTCGTCGATGCCGAGGGCGAGAAGATGTCGAAGAGCCTCGGCAACGTGGCCAACCTGATCGACCTGCTCGACCACTACGACCCGCGCGCCTACCGGATGCTGCTGTTGCAGTCGCACTACCGCGGGCCGGTGAGCGTCACCCAGGACAACATCGACGCGTCGGTGAAGGCGTTGGCAGGTGTCGATGCGTTCGCTCAGCGCACCGGAGTTGTCTCATCGGTCGTTCCCGTTGGCGACGTGATGGCCCAGTTCCGGGCGCGGATGGACGACGACCTCGATACCCCGTCGGCCACGGCCCTTTTGTTCGACACCGTGCGCCGGGCCAATGCCGCGCTCGACGCCGGCACCGCCGATGCGGCCGCTCTCGCC
>JBEICS010000277.1:0-3590 GCA_040383925.1 Acidimicrobiaceae bacterium
GGGCGCGGGCCGTGCTCTCGAACGCGCCGAGCAGGCCGCGCAGGCACCGGAGTTGAAAGCGTCGATGGACGAGGGCCGACTGTCGGGTGAACATCTCGATGCGTTCACCGCCGCGGTCCGGTCGCTCGAAGCCCGGTTGCAGCCCGCGTTGCGGGCGTTGGAAGCCGATCTCGTTGCGCGTGCGGTGTCGCAGCGGGCGACGGTCGAGCAGTTCCGTGGCTGGTTGCAGCGCGAGATCCGGCTCATCGAAGCCGATGACGGGAAACGACGGTTGGAGCGACAGAAGCGCGATGCGAGGTGTCGGGTGTGGGTCGACCCGAACTCGGGGATGGTGAGAGCGAACCTTGCGCTCGACCCGGAGATCGGCGCCACCTTTCAGCATCTGCTCCACGAACAACTCCAAGCCCGCCTCGCCCTACCGCGGCCGGCGGAGTGCCCGACCGATCCGCTCGATGCGATGGACTGGCTCCGCGCGCACGCCTTCATCGACTTGGTCAGGGGTGCAGGCGGCCCTGTCGGCAAACCCGAGGTGATCGTCGTCATCGATCAGCAGACCTTTGAACACGGCCGGCACGCACAGTCGAAAGTCGACGCCGGGCCAGGGATCGACCTGCCGATCGACAGCATCCGTGGCATCGCCGGGCGGGCACGGTTCGTGCCGGTCGTCCTCAACCGTGATGGTGTCGTCGTGCTGCAGGGTGACCCGGTGCCCAGCTACGCCCAGATCACCGCGTCGCTCACACGGCCGGTCGGCCTCGACCACGGCCGCAGCCGACGACACGCCAGCACCCGACAACGACGGGCGCTCCGGGCGATGTACCGAACCTGCGCCATCCCCGGATGCGCGCGGCACGTCGCCATCACCGAAGCCCACCACCTCCACTGGTGGGAACACGGCGGACACACCGACCTGGCCAACCTGCTGCCGCTGTGTCGACACCACCACGACCAGCTGCACGCAGAACGATGGCGACTCACGATGGATGCCGACCGGGCCATCACCATCCGGGCGCGCGACGGAACCCCGCTGATGAGCACCGGACCGCCGGCACAGCAGTGGGAGTGAGGTGGGTCACCCGGTTCCTCCGACCTGGGGTGCCGGTCCGGTCAGCGTGCCGGTCCGGTCAGAGCGGGAGTTCAGCGAGGGCGTCGAAGTCGACGATGGCCTGTGCGGCACGGCCCAACAGCAGACGGATCAGCTGCTGGCTGCGCTCGGGCAGTTCGGTGTACGACGGGAACGACGACACCCCGTAGATGAAGCACTGCGCCACGGCGATCTTGAACTGCCGAGTCACTTCGGCCTTGTCGCGGTGCACCCCGTGGGCGGCGAGGCCGGCCACGTAACGATCGATCAGCTCGTCCTCTCGGCCGGCGCGCACCGATCGCTCGATCGACTGGCTCACGAAGTACCCGAGGTCGTAGGTGCCACTGGCCAGACCCGAGATCTGGAAGTCGATAGCGATCACCTCATCGCCGTCGAAGAACAGGTTGTCGAGGCGCCAGTCGCCGTGCACGAAGGTGGCGGGCTCGTTCGAGGTGGTGAGCATGAACTCCATCAACTCGCCGTAGCGGTCGCCGAACGCGATCAGTTCCGGGGTCAGCAGGTCGGCGGCGTGGTGCTGGGTGGCGGGCCAGCCGGCGGCAAAGATCTGCGGCAGGCCGTAGAGGTAGCCCGGGTTCAGCATCGGGGGGAACGTGTCGGCGAGGGCGGCAAGATCGGGGTGCTGATGCCAGCCGGCATGGAGCGCGGCCATGGCGTCGATGCTGGCGAGCGCCTGCTCCCAGGTGGCACCCACCCGCTGGTCGGCCGCACCACGGGTGCTCAGGTCCTCCATCACCACGACGAAATCGGTGCTGTCGGTCGCCATCATCGCGGCGTGCACCACCGGGGTGCGCAGGTTCGACTTCGGTGCCACCTCGGTGTAGAAGCGGATCTCGCGTGGGTAGAAGCCGAGGCTGTCGGCGAGGCCGCGCTGGTGCGGATGATCGATCGGGAACTTCACGATCACCGAGGCCGGGCCGTCACCGCCCGAGTACGCCAGCCCGGCCCGGTACAGCAGGCTCAGCAGACCGGCCCCCACGGCGAACGGTTCGATGTCGACCGACGACACGGCCGTGGCCTCGTCGATCGCCCCGCTGGTCCGCAACACGGCGGTGAGCCACGGTGCATCCACCTCGGCGATACTGCGCGGCTGGCCGACTTCCGGCCCGGCGATTGCTCCCATGATCGACCCCCATCGGTTCACGAATGCGATGCCTTGCAACGTACCATCGCCCGTCGTGACCGATGCCAGCCATGCCGATGCCAGCAATGCCGACACCCACGACACCGAGGCCGACCTCCGCATCCGGGCCGGCAGAGCGGTGCGCGATCTGGGGCACGCGCTGGTGGGGCACCAGGCCGACGTCGACACCCTCGTGGTCGTCGCCGAACAACTCGAGGCGCTGACGGCACACCTCGCCACCGGCGACAGGCGGCAACGGCCGGCGAACAACTTCCAGCGGGGCGCCGACTGGTCGCCTCCCGGCGATGGCGAGGCGTTCCAGACCACCCACGACGACCGCCCGGTGAGCGGCCGATCATCGCCCTACAGCCTCGACCCCGACATCCGCCGCGAGGGCGACGAGGTGGTCGCCACGGTCACCCTGCGCGCCGCGCACGAGGGGGCACCGGCCCGCAGCCACGGCGGTGTGGTGGCAGCACTCTTCGACGATGTCTTCGGCTTCGTGCTCACCATCCACCAGACACCGGGCTTCACCGGCGAACTGGGTATTCGCTACGAGGCCGGTACCCCGTTGCACGTGCCGCTCACGTGTCGGGTCCGGTTGGCCGAACGGCAGGGCCGCAAGTTGTTCATGACCGGCGAACTCACCACCGCCGATGGTGCAGTGTGCGTGCGCGCCACGGCGACCTTCATCGCCATCGACCCGGCTCGCCTGGCGTGGGGCGAGGGCGTCTGACGCTGCTGGCCTGAGCCAGGTGCGTGCGACGGCGCCGAGACGGGTGCCGAGGACTGATCCGAACCGGGATGCCGAGCCCGGGACGCCGAGACCGGGTCGCCGAGCCCGGGACGCCGAGCCCGGGGAGCCGAGCCCGGGGAGCCGAGACCGGGGTCAGCGGCGCAGGGTGGTGCCGGCCTTGGTGGTCTCGACCGTCCAGCCGTCGGCCTGCAGTTCGGCCCGCAGGGCGTCGGCGGCGGCGAAGTCCTTCGCAGCGCGGGCGGCATCGAGCGCAGCGGCCTTGGCAGCGGCGTCGGCCGGCACCTCGTCGGCCACCTTCAGGGTGAGGCCCACGGCGTCGCAGATGGCTCGCACTGCAGCGGCGAACGCGGCCGCGTCGGCGGTGCCGGCGTCGAGCGCGGCATTGGCCCGACGCACGGTGTCGAACAACAGCGCCGTGGCCGACGGGGTGTCGAGGTCGTCGTCCATCCGCGCCCGGAACTGGGCCATCACGTCGGCATCGGGCTCGACCGATGTGACGTCGCCGGTGCGGTGGGCGAACGCATCGAGACCGGCCAACGCCTTCACCGACGCGTCGATGTTGTCCTGGGTGACGCTCACCGGCCCGCGGTAGTGCGACTGCAACAGCA
>JBEICS010000278.1:0-3585 GCA_040383925.1 Acidimicrobiaceae bacterium
ACCACCGGCATGCCCAAGGGCGTCATGTACGCCATGGGTGGCATGACCGGTGGGTTCGTCACCTCCGGCTTCCCGCTGCTCGGCCTTGCTGCGCCGAGCGATGCCAGCGAGATCGCGGCCCTCGTGAAGGGTGCCGCCGAAGCCGGTAACCGGCTCATCTCCATCCCGGCCGCGCCGCTCATGCACGGCACCGGCGTGTGGCTCGGGGCGTTCATCCCGCACCTCGCCGGTGGCGTGGTGGCCACCCTGCAGAACCGCTCGCTCGACGCCGACGAACTGCTCCGCCTGGTCGAGGCCGAAGCCGTCACCAACCTCACCATCGTCGGCGATGCGTTCGCCAAGCCCATCATCCGTGCCCTCGACGCGGCAGTTGCGTCGGGTCGCCCGTACGACACCTCGTCGCTGAAGATGGTCATCTCGTCGGGCGTCATGTGGACCGCCGAGGTGAAAGAGCAACTGCTCGACCGTGTCGAACAGCTCGTCCTGCTCGACGCCATTGGTTCCACCGAAGGCTCGATGGGCATGTCGATCACGATGAAGGGCCTCCCGCCCTCCACCGCCAAGTTCAGCCAGATGCCCACCACCAAGGTGTTCACCGACGACGACCGCGAGGTGCAGCCCGGGTCGGGCGAGATCGGCATGGTGGCCGCCGGCGGCAACGTGCCGTTCGGCTACTTCAAGGATCCCGAGAAGTCGGCCCGCACGTTCCGTGTCATCAACGGCCAGCGCTACTCGTTCCCCGGCGACCTGGCCATGGTGGCCGACGACGGTTCGCTCATCCTGCTCGGCCGTGGCAGCCAGGTCATCAACAGCGGCGGCGAGAAGATCTTCCCCGAAGAGGTCGAAGAAGCCGTCAAGCGTGTGGCCGGTGTGCACGACTGCCTCGTCGTGGGCATCGACGACGAGAAGTTCGGTCAGGCCGTCACCGCCGTGGTGTCGCTGAACGAGGGCGCTGCCGCAACCGAGGGCGAGATCATCGCCGGGGTGAAGGGTCAGCTCGCCGGGTTCAAGGCCCCCAAGCGCGTCGTGTTCGTCAGCCAGGTACCCCGGGCCCCCAACGGCAAGGCCGACTACAAGGCCGCCAAGCAGCACGCCCTCGACGCCACCGCCTGACCTCTGCCCACCAGTCACCACCCCCACCTCACCCGCCACTCCGTCTGTGTCGTGACAGAGACGGAACGTTCGATCTGTGTCACGACACAGATCGAGGATGAGGCGGTGTGACGCCGGCGCGAACTGGACGTCAGACGGTGGGCTGCAGTTTGGCGCGCAGGAAGTCGAGCACCTGCTCGACGCTCGGCTCGTGGCGCTGCTCGGTGAGGACGCTGTGGTCCTTCTTCGACGTGCTCGGCAGTTCCACCGCGATGAACGCATCACCCAGCAGCGCGCGCAGCGACTCGAAGCGGTCGCCCACCAGCGCGTCCTGGTCGTAACGCAGGCCCAACACCTGACAGCCTTCGGCGGCACGCCGGGCCACCACGAGGGCGTCGTCGGGCGACAGGTTGAGGTCGGCCTTACGAGCCGTCTTGCCCACTGCGAACGGCATCGACGGCTGGCTGAGCACCGGCGCCACCATGATGTCGTCGACCATCATGCCCAGCGCGAACCCGCCGCTGAAGCACATGCCGATGGCACCCACCCCCGGGCCACCCACCTCGGTGTGCAGCGACCGGGCCAGCGCGCGCAGGAAGCCGATGACCGGTGAGGTCTGGTTCAGCGCCCAGTTCGAGAACTCCTTGGCCACGCACACCTTCGTCATCGAACTGGCCATGTAGGCGCCGCTCGGCGCCTTGCCCGGCGTGCCCACCAGCGACGGCATCACCACGGTGAAGCCCGACGCCACCACGTCGTTGGCGAAGCGAGCGACCGCCGGGGTGATGCCCGGGATCTCGTGCACGATGACCACACCCGGACCCTCGCCACGGCGGTACGTGTCGCGGGTGAGACCGGCCGCCGTGAATGAACCCTTCGTCCACCCTGCCAGCACATCGCCACTCACATCAGCCATCACAGTCTCCTCGTCATCACAGTCGTCGCACTGCCGCGAGCGCCCGCTCGGCGAGGCCCTCGGTTCCGATCTTGAACGACTCGAGATCGATGCCGTCCTGGTCGCCCATCGCACCGTGCAGATAGCGGGCGTACACACCCTCGCTGATGACGGCGAGCCGCCAGCAACTGAACGCCACGTAGTAGTCGATGCCCGACAGATCGCGCCCGGTGCGCTGCGCGTACCGCTCGAGCAGTTCGTCGTAGCGCGGGAAGCCGCCGGCCGGTGTGGGGTCGTTGGCGCGGGCCGTGGCGGCCTGCCCGTCGAACCAGTACACGCCGAGGTAGCCCACATCGGCGAGCGGGTCGCCGAGCGTGCACAGTTCCCAGTCGAGCACGGCGGCGATACGGCCGTTCGCGACATCGGTGAGGCAGTTACCGAAGCGGAAGTCGCCGTGGGCGATCGACACACCCTGCTGCACCGGCAGTCGCTCGCGCAGACGCACGGCCACTTCGTCGATAGCCGCCAACTCGCGGGTCTTCGACTGCTCCCACTGGGTGCTCCACCGCTTCACCTGACGCTCGACGTAGCCCTCGCGCTTGGCGAGGTCGCCGAGGCCCACAGCGTCGACATCGACCGCGTGCAGGTCGGCCAGCACGTCGATGAGATGCTCGGATGCGCCACGGCGCAGCGCCGGCGCGAGCAGGTCGGCCTTCTCGACGCTGTCGAGCACCACGCCATCGACGTAGCTCATCACGTAGAACGGGGCGCCGTTCACCTCGGTGTCGGTGCACACACCGAGTGCCCGGGGCACCGGCACGGCCGTCTGGCCCACCGCAGCGATGATGCGGTGTTCGCGGGCCATGTCGTGGGCGGTGGCGAGCACATGGCCGAGTGGTGGACGGCGCAGCACGAACCGCATGCCGTCACCCCCGGTGACCATGAACGTGAGGTTCGAACGCCCACCGGTGATGAGCCGGAACTCGAACGGAGCGACCGCACCCTCGACGTGTTCGACCAGCCAACGACTGACCGGTTCGACAGCGATTCCGGCGATCTCGTGCGACGACATGGTGGCCAACCGTACCCGGCTCAACCGGGTCGGGAGACTCCGACCACCTTGTTCCAACGCACCGCCGACACCTTCACCACATCGCCTGGAGCAGTGGCGTGGATCATCTGACCGCCGCCGATGTAGATGCCGACGTGTCCGATGGGCGAGTGGTAGAAGATCAGGTCGCCCGGTTGGGCCTCGTCTTTCGAGACGTGCGGCGTGGAGGCGTACTGCTGCGCCGACTGGTGCGGCAGGTACACACCCGCCCGACCCCACGCCCACTTGGTGAGGCCCGAGCAGTCGAACGCCTCTCCAGGCTTCTCGGCCGCGAACTTGTACGAGACACCCAACTGCGACTGGGCCGCACCTACGGCGATACCGGCGGTGGAGGCCGGCGGCGGCGCACTGGGTGGTGGCGGCGGAGGTGTGGGCGCCGGCGCAGGGGTCGAACCGCCGTCGCCGCCGCCTCCGTTGTCGTCGCCGCCACCGGGATCGCCGGTGTTGCCGCCACCATCGGCGGGCGGCGTGGCACCGCCCCCGCGCG
>JBEICS010000279.1:0-3580 GCA_040383925.1 Acidimicrobiaceae bacterium
CCTGTACACACCGCGGGGCGATACGGCCACGAACCGGCCGGTGTTCGTATGGGCCCACGGCGGTGCCTTCTTCTCCGGCGACAAGGGGTCGTCGAAGGATTGGGCGATCAAACTTGCCCAGCGCGGCTACGTGACGGCCTCGATCAACTACCGCCTCGGCGCGACCCCGGTGGTGGTGCCGCTCGATTCGCAGTACGAGTACGACACCATCAACAACGCTCGCGCTGACATGCAGACCGCGGTGCGCTGGTTCAGGGCCAACGCCGTCACGCTGCGCATCGACCCCGATCGAATCGCAGCGGGTGGCACCTCGGCCGGAGCGGTCACTGCACTCGGAGTGTCCGCGAACGCCGATGCGCCGTTACCTGGCGACCACCCCGACTACTCGTCGGCCGTGTGCACGGCGGTGTCGCAATTCGGGGCGAACGACCCGCTGGTGATCGGGTCGAACGACGCCGGTGCGATCTTCCACCACGGCACCCTCGACACGATCGTTCCCTTCGCGATGGCCCAGGACACCCGCGACGCGATGGTGGCTGCCGGGCTCGACGTGCAGTGGCACGAGTACGCGGGCGAGGGCCACGGCCTGTCGGCTGCCAACAACGACCTGGCGTTCACGCGCACGGTGCAGTGGCTGTACGCCAAGGTGGCGACGGCGTCGTTCCCGTGTTCGCCGTCGATGCGCTTCCTGCCCCGGCGCCCGGCGGCCAGCACCACATCGATCGACGCGGCGAGCAGTGGGTCCGCGAACCGGATCGGGGTGGTGTCGCTGGTGGCGGTCGAGAACACGCTGCCCGGCTGGGTGCAGTCGCTGCCCTGCGGCGCAGTGGCGGGTGGGTCGTCGAACCTGAACTCCGATGCGCCCGGCCAGATCCGCGCCACGCTCGCCATCGTGCCGTTCGGTGTCGACGGGCGCAGCTGTATCTACAACCAGGTTCCCACGCACCTCGTCGCCGACCTGCAGGGGTACTTCCAGCCCGGCGCCTTCGACGACGTGCCCGACCAACGGGTGCTCGACACCCGCACCGGAGCGCGGCCCGCCAATGGCTCGCAGACCGAGATCCGCGGGTTGCCGAACCGCACCGCTGTGGTGTCGATCGCGGCCACCGAGGCGACGCGGGCCGGGTACGTGCAGGTGCTGCCGTGTGGCAGCACACCGGGCGGCACGTCGAACCTGAACATCGATGCGCCAGGCCAGACACGAGCGGTGCTGGCGTTCGTACGCTTCGGGGCCGATGGCCGGGCCTGCCTGTTCGCCCAACACGCCACGCATCTGGTGGTCGACCTGCAGGGGTACCTCGGGGTGGGTGCCTTCGACGACATCACCGATGTGCGGGTGCTCGACACCCGTGGCGCTCCGGCGCCCGCAGCCGGCTCGCAGACCGTGGTGCGCGGACGTCCCGAGAGCACCGCGGTCGTGTCGGTGGTGGCCGATGCCACGACGGGCCCGGGGTATCTGCAGTTCCTGCCGTGCGGGACCGCCCCGGGGGCGGCGTCCAACCTCAACACCGACGCCGTTGGGCAGACGGTGGCCGGCTTGGCGTTCGTCCGCTTCGACACCCTCGGTGACGCGTGCATCTACTCCCAGTCGGCGACCCACCTGGTGGTCGACCTACAGGGCTATCTCGGCGTGACGGCCTTCTCCGACATCACCGACGTCCGCCTGCTCGACACCCGTACCCGCTGAGGGCGCCCTGGTCGGTGAGGGCCGTCAGGGGCGTGCGTCGATGATGACCGGCTGGCTGTACTGATCGGCCACCTCCGGCCCGAGACCGACCGGTTCGGCGTCGATGCCGAACAGGTTGCGGATCCACGCCGTGACGGAGTGGCGGATGATGGGGAAGGTCTCGTCGACCGGCACGGCCGGAGGGATGCAGCCGTCCTCGCCGAGACTCTTCAACTGGGGCTGGGCCTCGAGCAACGGCCCCAGGCCCGACGCCTCGGCGACACCGATGATGCCGGTGCCGCCACCGAAGGTGCAGAAGTCGTCGAACCCGTTGTGGCCCACGCCGTCGATGATCCACAGCCGACTCGGTTCGGGCACGGCCTCGAACGACGGCCGGGTGCGCTCCTCGGCCGAGATGACCGCGTCGAGCGCTCCGGCCAGGAAGAACGACGGCTTGTCGGGCAGCACCGGCGGCTCGACGGTGGTGGCGGTCGAGTCGCTCGAACCAAGGGCGACGCCCGAGGCCATCGACACGTAGCCGTCGATGCGCTCGTCGGTGGCAGCGCCGACGATGGTGCCGCCACCGGCCGAGTGGCCGACCGCCACCACGTGCTCGGCGTCGACGCGCCCGTTCAGCACGCTGGCCTCCGACGCTCCCTCGGCAAGGACCAGGTCGAGCGTCTGCAGCAGGTCGTCGACCGAGTCGTCGCGGTCGCCGCTGGCGGTACCGCCCAGCACGTTGGGCAGGTCGCGCGACGGGTGATCGGGGGCGGCGACGACCATGCCCCAACTGGCGAGGTGCGACGTGAGGAACGAGCTCTGCACGCGGATGCCGGTGAAGCCGTGGCTGAACAGCACCACCGGGAAGGCACCCTCGGCCGCCTCGGCGTCGCGTGCACCGGAGATGGTGTAACTGGCCGGGATGTCGGCGGTGAGGATGGCGCGAATGGCTTCGGGAGTGAAGTCGCGCACGTCGTAGCTCACCTCGCCGGTGGTGCCCTCCACGGCCGGGTACCACACCTCGACCTTGGGGCCCTTGGCCAACTGCAGGGTGATGACGCCCACCGGGTAGGGCCCCGGCTCGGTGTAGGCGTTGGCGAGGTCGGCCACGCTGACGGTGGTGGTGGGCGCCTCGGTGGTGGTGGGCGCCTCGGTGGTGGGCACAGCCGTGGTGGCGGGGGCCTCGGTGGTGGGCGCTGCGGTGGCCGGTGCCGCGGTGGTGTCGCCGGCGCTGTCGCCGTCGCTGCTGCAGGCCGCGGCAGCGGTGGACAGCACGAGGACGAGCGCGACGGAGCGGAGCGGGTGACGGGGGGTCATGGGGCGACAGGGTGGCACAGCGACACCGGTCAGCGCATCTCGTGCGTAATCTGCCTGCACCGCATGTGTCAGGAGGTGGGGATGGACGCCCGCGAAGGAATCGAACGATTGCTGTACGCCTATAGCGACACCATCGACCGCGGCGACTTCGTTGCCACCGGTCAGCTGTTCGCACCCGAGGGTCTGTACGGCCGGGCCGGTTCGTCGGCCGCCGCGTGCGGCCCCGAGCAGGTCACCGGCGCGCTGGCCGGCAACGTTCGCTTGTACGACGGTGTGCCGCGCACCCGGCACTGCGTGTCGAACGTGGTCATCGATGTCGACCCGGCGGGCCTGACGGCGCAGGTGCAGAGCTATGTGCACGTGCACCATCAGCCGCCCGGTCTGCCGCTCATCACCATCGCGTGCGGCACCTACCGCGACCGGGTGCACATCGTCGACGGCGAGTGGCGGTTCGCCGAACGCCGGATGCACATCGAACTGGTGGGCGACATGAGCACGCATCTCGTGCGCAGCACGTTCCGCAACGACTGACGGGCCGCACGAGCGCACATGCATCAGTGACCTTCGGTCCTGCCGAACGGCAGTCGCCAACCAAGG
>JBEICS010000280.1:0-3573 GCA_040383925.1 Acidimicrobiaceae bacterium
AGGCTAATCCGGCCTGCCGCTGCGGGCCCGTTCAGTTCGTCGACGACAGGGTGTCGTTCGCTGCCGATCGGCGAGTGAGGCTGCCGAGCAGGTGCCAGTCGCCATAGCGGGGGAACCGCTGGCTCGACACCACCACCGGCGTGTCGACGAGGTTGGTATAGCGGCGACCGGAGTGACGGCCGTGCTCGCGCAAGCGTCGCCCGAAGTCGCTCTGCTCGCCCGCATGCAGCAGATCGTTGAACCCCTCGATCGCGTCGAAGTCGTCGCGCCGGCACCAGTGCAATGCACCGCCGAGGCCGGTGACGGCCATCCCGAGCCGGCGCACCCCGACCGCCAGGCCGATGCCCAGCGACCGACGCTCGGGCACGAACCCGGCACCGCCACCGACGCACAACGGGTCGGCCAGGTGCTGATCGATGTCGGACAGGGTGCAGATCGGCAGCATGCAGTCGGCGTCGACGTGCACGATGTACTCGCCGGTCGCGGCGGCAGTGGCGGCATTGCGCGCCGCGGCCACCGGACCGTCATGGTGCTCGACGGCCACCGCCTCCATCAGGTGGGCCAGGGTGATGGTGGCGTCGTCGCAGCGATGCGCGGCGACAATGATCTCGCACACCTCCTCGGCGGCGACGTCGACGATGGTCTGGGCGGCACGGGCGATGGAGTCGAGGCAGTAGGGCAGGTAGTCCGCGTCGCCCTGCGCGGTGACGATGATCGAGAAGCGGGGCATGTCCTGTCATCGTCAGGACTGCCGGTTCTCTTGAGCGCGCTCCCCCGGGCATCACCTTGCCTCCCCGCTCGGCGCCAGGTGCGACCGGGCGCGCGGCGGCGTTAGGGTGCGCAGCGTGGCGACGCAGGGTGACGCAGTGGTCGTGGTGGAGGGACTCGGGGTGCGGTACGGCGACCTGGTCGCCGTACGCGACGTGTCGTTCACCGCGGCCGCCGGCAGCGTCACCGCCGTACTGGGGCCGAATGGTGCCGGCAAGACCAGCACCATCGAGGTGTGTGAGGGCTTCCGCCGCGCCACCACCGGCTCGGTGCGGGTGCTCGGCCTCGACCCAGCCGTCGACCAGGCCCGCCTCAGCGAGCGCATGGGCGTGATGCTGCAGGACGGCGGGCCGTACCCCAGCGCCCGGGTGCGCGACACGGTGCGCCACTACTGCCGCCTCTACGACCGTGGCGTCGACCCCGACGCGCTCGTGCAGCAGGTGGGCCTCGCCGAGCGGTCGCGCAGCACCTACCGCCGGCTCAGCGGAGGCGAGAAGCAGCGTCTGTCGCTGGCCCTGGCCCTGGCGGCGAGGCCCGAGGTGGCGTTCCTCGACGAGCCGACCTCGGGGGTCGACGTGCACGGGCGCGACACCATCCGCGCCATCATCCGCTCACTCGCTGCCGAGGGGTGTGCCGTGGTGCTCGCCACGCACGAGCTCGACGAGGCCGAGCGCCTCGCCGACCGGGTGGTCATCTTCGACAAGGGCGAGGTCATCGCCGACGGCACGCTCGACGAACTGCGCCGTGGCCACGACGAGATCCGCTTCCGCAGTTCGCCCGACATCGACCTGCTGGCCATGGCCACGTCGATCGGGTTCGTGGTCAGCCGGGTGGGTGCCGACGAGTACGTCGTCGACGCACCGCCACATCCGCGGCTGATGGCGCAGTTGGCCGGCTGGTTGGGCGATCACGGTCATCCGCTGCACGATGTGCGTGCCGGTGCCCAGCGCCTCGAAGACGTGTTCCGTCGGCTCACGGCGCCCGACGCCTCGGCCGACCAGGACGGTGCCGCATGAACCGGCTGCTCACCCAGGTACGTGCCGAACTGCAGCTGGTGGCCCGCAACGGCGAGCAGTTGCTGCTCACCCTGGGCATCCCGGTGATGCTGCTGGTGTTCTTCAGCCTGGTCGACGTGCTGCCCACCGGCACCGACGACCCCATCGACTTCCTCGCCCCCGGTGTGCTCGCGTTGGCCGTGATGAGCACGGCGATGGTGAGCCTGGGCATCGCCACCGGCTTCGAGCGCACCTACCTCGTGCTGAAGCGCCTCGGCGCCACACCGCTCGGACGCGGCCGTCTGATCGCCGCCAAGATCGTGGCCGTCGTCGTGGTGGAGATGGTGCAGTTCGCAGTGCTGGTGCCGGTCAGCTACGCGCTCGGCTGGAATCCCGATTCACCGAACTGGGCGGTGGCATTGGCGGCGGTGCTGGCGGGCACGGTGGCGTTCGCCGGGATCGGACTCACCATGGCGGGTCGCCTGCGGGGCGAGATCAACCTCGCTGCGCAGAACGGGCTGTACCTCGTGCTGTTGCTGCTGGGCGGCATGGTGGTGCCGTTCGACAAACTGCCGTCGGTGCTTCGTTCCGTCGCCCTCGGCCTGCCCAGTGGCGCACTGGCCGATGTGCTGCGCGACGCGCTCACCGGGATGGGCGAGCGACCGGGTACGTCGTGGCTGGTGCTGGCCGCGTGGGCCGTCGTGTCACCGCTGGTCGCGCGGCGTCTCTTCCGCTTCCACTAGGGGCGGATCGCTGCGGTCGAACGCCGCAGTGACCTGGTCGAAGGTGAGCGGGTGGTCGTCGTTGCCGACGATCTCGGCCGATGGGATCCGCCCGCGACGCACGTAGGTGTTGTCACCCTCGAATCCGGCGGCGAACTTCTTGAAGAACAGGTAGATCGTGACCGACCACAAGAAGGCAGCACCGCCGATCTTCATGATGGCGCCGGCCAACTGCTGGTCGTCGGTGACGCTGATCCCCCACACCCGCACCGGTTGGCTGTAGTGCTTGTACACGACGCCCTCGGCGAAGGTGAGCCAGCCTGCGGGCACGGTGGGCACGACGCTCATCAGGAACAGGTAGATGCACTTGCCTGCCGGACCCATCTGCCACTCGGGGATCGGGCCCACAACGGGCGTCCACATCAACAGCGCCAGCGTGACCACCAGGAGGTGGAGCAGGTAGTGCAGCGGTCCGTTCTCGGTGGAGGCGTTCACGATCATCGGGATGTGTGTGACCATCACGATGAGGTTGAACAGCACACCCGCCACCACGGGCTTGGCGAACCACGACGCCACACGCCAGGTTCGACCGGTACCGAGCAGGGCGCGGGCCATCCATTCGGGGATCGACATCAACAGCAGCGGCGGCACGAAGTAGCTGAACACCATGTGCTGGAACATGTGCACCGAGTAGAGGTACTGCTCGCCGATGTCGTGCACCGGCCAGTCGGCGCCGATCCACAGCAGCGCCATGCCGCCGGCGAAGCAGGCGATCTGGCCCCGGCTCACGGGGCGCTGGCCGGCGGGAACGGCCTTCGGGCCGATGACCCGGGCCATGTAGATGTACGCGCCCACGAGGAAGGCGACCAGGAGCCACACCTCGGGGTGGGCCTGGAACCGCCACGGGTTCGCAAAGGGGGTGTTGTCGGCGAACATGGTCGCCCTCCGGGGGGATCAGCTCGAGAAGAACTGGAAGCAGGCGAGGAACGCGCAGTACACGAGCACGGCGAGGATCAGGCCCGAGTAGAACAGCCAGCTGAAGATCTTGTTGTCGAACTTCAGGTGCATGAACAGCGACACGACCATGA
>JBEICS010000281.1:0-3559 GCA_040383925.1 Acidimicrobiaceae bacterium
GAGACCTGCGGCGACGCTGTCGTGGGTGAGCGCCCAGGCCGCCACCCCCGGTTGGCGGTGATGGAGGCCGCTCATCGCGTTGTACAGATGCGTCACCATCGTGGCCCCGGCAGCGGCCGCGCGGTCGAGCTCGTCGTCGTCGGCCGTGGTGTGGCCGATCGACACCAGCACCCCGCGCTCGCGCAGCAACGCAGTGGCCGCGGCCGCATCGACCTGCTCGGCGCCCAGGGTGACCATGGCGACGTGCGCGGGCAGCGCTGCCAACCAGTCGAGGTCGACGGGCAGCACCAACCCGCTGCGGTGGGCGCCGTGCGCCCTGCCGAGGAACGGACCCTCGAGGTGCACCCCGGCGATCTCCGGTCGCAGGGCGCCGGGACGATGCATCGCAGTAGCGATGCGGGTGAGCGGTGCGGCGTAGGCCTCGAGGCGGTTGGTGACGAGCGTGGGGCACCACGTGGTGGTGCCCTGGGCCAGGAGGAGGGCGTCGAGCCGGGCCCAGTCGTCGCCGTCGGCGGTTGCCACGTCGATGTCGTCGATGCCGTTCACCTGCAGGTCGACGAATCCGGGGGCGAGTACCGCCACGTCGGTGGGGCCGGCGAAGGGCGACACGGCGGTGACCGAGCCCTCGACCATCTCGACCACGGCCGGGCCGACCCACCCGTCGGGGGTGAGCACCCGCTCGGCGGCGACGGTTGCAGCAGGCCCAGGCATCGCCGGGCGACCGTACCACCGCACCCCGGGAAGGCGGGTGCTGGGTAGGCTCGCCTCATGGCCGACCATGGCGACGAGCAGCCATCGACGCGCGACCTCGTGCTCGCCGAGGCCATTCGCTGCTTCGCCGTCGACGGCTACGACGGCACCTCGCTGAACGACATCGCTGCCGGCGTCGGCATCAAGCGCCAGAGCCTGCTGCACTACTTCGGCTCGAAAGACGGGCTCTACCGCGAAGTGTTCGAGCGCATGCTGAGCGACTGGTTCGTCCGTCTCGAGGGCGCTATCAACAACAACGAACGCGGGTTGCGCAAGGTTGAGTACGTGCTGTCGGCCAGTTTCGACTTCTTCGCCGACAACCCCGACTACATCCGTCTGGTGCGACGCGAGGCGATCGACAGCGGTGCCCACCTCGGCATCGACCTGGCCGCCGTCCTGCGCCCGTACTGGGATCGCAGCGTGCAGTTCTTCGAGCGCGAGATGGATGCGGGCACGTTCCGGCGGCACGACACCGAGCAACTGCTGCTCACCGGCTACGGAGCGATCCTGAGCTACTTCTCCGACGCCCCGTTCCTCGGTGGCCTGCTCGAGGTCGACCCGCTCGACCCGGTGGCGCTGAACCGCCGACGCGAGCACATCGTTGCGTTCTATCGCATGGCCCTGCTGCCCTGAGGGTTGCTACCGTCGCCCGCCATGGCGACGCTCGAACTGGCTGACACAACCATCGGATATGCAGTGGAAGGCACCGGTACACCGTTGCTGCTCTTCCACGGCACGACGATGAACCGCACCGCATGGGACATGGTGCGCGCCGCGATGCCTGCCGAGTACGAGTTCGTGATGGTCGAGTTCCCGGGTTCCGGCGAGTCGTCGATGCCTGCCGCTCCGATCACCGTCGACGACCTGGTCAGCCAGGCGCTGGCGGTGATGGACCATCTCGGCCACCAGCGATTCCATGTGGCCGGCTACTCCCTCGGTGCGGTCGCCGCGCTGGCAACGGCAGCCGCGGTGCCCGACCGGGTCGTGTCGGTCACGTCGTTGTGTGGCTGGGCCACCACCGACGCCCGTATGCGTTTCACGTTCGGCCTGTGGCGCCACCTCATCGCCACCAGTCCCGATCTGTTCATGCGCTACGCGGTGGCCGACGGCTTCACGGCGGCGATGATCGCCATGCTCGAACCGATGCTCGAGGGAGTCGTCGCGCAGGGGGCGGCATCGATCGCCCCGGGGAGCGACGCCCATCTCGATCTCGACGAGCGCATCGACATCGCTGGGCTCCTCGGTTCCATCGCGGCCCCCGCACTCGTCATCGGCGGCGCGGAGGACCGGTGGGTCGACATCGGCCACAGCCGGGCACTGGCGGCCGCCATCGCCGGTAGTCGGCTCGAGACGTTGCCGTTCGGGCACCTGGTCATCCAAGAGGGCGCAGGGGCCGTCGCCGAACTGCTCCATGCCCATGTCGCCGCGGCCTCGCGATGAGTCGGGCACAGCAACATCCACCGCTGCCCGACGATGTGGCGGCCCGCTGGTCGAGGTTCGGGCGCGGCGATGACGAGTTGTACGTGAACCTGCTCGGCCTCGTGGTGGAGGAGATCCGCACCGACTACTGCCGGATGCGGATGCCCTTCCGGCCGGTGCTCAACCAGGCTGCCGGCATCGTGCACGGCGGCGCCATCGCCGGTCTGCTCGACTCGGTGGTGGTGCCGGTCGTGGGCTCGGGCATCGAGCCGGGTTCACGGTTCTCGACGGTCGACATGCACGTGCAGTACCTGTCGGCGCTGGTCGGTGAAGACGCCGTGGCCGAAGGGTGGGTGGTGAAGCGCGGCAAGCGCACCGTATTCGTCGAGGCCGAGGCGGTTGGAGTCGACAGCGGCGCCATCATCGCCCGCAGCATGCTCACCTACGCCGTCAGTCCGCCGCGCTGATCCCGGGTTGATCGTCCCAGGTTGATCGTCGCGGCGCGACGTCGCTGAGTAGCGTTGGCCAAATGGCTGGAACGGGACACACACTGTCGGAATCGGCGTCGAAGGCGCTGCTGCGCGGGTACGGCGTGCCCCTCGCCGACGAGCGCGAGGTCGAGACGGCCGGCGCAGCGGTCGCTGCTGCGCAGGAACTGGGGTTCCCGGTGGTGGTGAAGCTGTGCGGCGACGCCATCGCCCACAAGACCGAGCGTGGTCTCGTGCGGTTGCGTCTGGGCGATGCGGCTGCGGTCGAGGCAGCTGCCGACGACCTGCTGGCTGCCGCCACCCCCGATGACGGGCCGGTGTCGCTGCTGGTCGCCCCGATGATCGCCGGTACCCGCGAGTTCATCGCCGGTGTGGTGCGCGACCCGCAGTTCGGCCCCACGGTGATGCTGGGTGTCGGCGGTGTGCTCGCCGAGGCCGTGGCCGATGTGGCGTTCCGTCCGGTGCCCATCAGCGCTGCCGACGCCGACGACATGATCGACTCGCTCGCCACCCAGAAGCTGCTCGGCGCCTTCCGTGGCGAAGCGGCTGTCGACCGGGTGCAGTTGGCGGCGGTGTTGCTCGGCCTGTCGGCCGCGGCCGAGGCCCGGCCCGACATCGCCAGCATCGACGTGAACCCGCTCATCGTGCGGCGCGACGGAAGCCCGGTGGCGGTCGACGCCCTGGTCGAGGTCGCCCCCGCAGAGGCCGACAGCGGGGGAGCGCGCCGGGCGCGCCCGAGCGACGAGCAGTTCCGGGCCCTGTTCGAGCCGCGCGGTGTGCTCGTGGCGGGTGCGTCCACCCACCCCGGCAAGTTCGGGTTCGTCAGCCTGCACAACATCCTCGCCAGCGGCTACCAGGGCGCCGTGTACGGCACCAACCTGCAGGGTGAGACGGTGCTCGGC
>JBEICS010000282.1:0-3554 GCA_040383925.1 Acidimicrobiaceae bacterium
CACACCGCCCGCCGAGCCGCACGCGGATGGGTGCTGCGCGCCATCACCGTCGCCGGGTGCCCCTCGGTGTCGACCGTGGCCACCACGCTCCAGCCCCGATCTGCCCAGAACTCCTGCTGGCCCGACGTGAACAGGTGGACCACCTCGTGCCCGTCGGCATGCGCACCGTGCAAGAGCGCATCGGTCAGCGCAGCCGCCACACCCCGACCCCGTGCGGCCGGGGCCACGAACATGCTGGCGAGCCATGGCGTGAGGTGCTCGAAGCCGGCCAGGTCGTCGGTGGCCAGCAGCGACACCGACCCGAGCACGGCGTCGGTCTCACGCGAGCCGCCGTCGAAGGCCACCCACGTGCGGTCGATCGAACCGGGCGTCGCCATCGTCTCGAACTCGCGCACGGCGATGGCGTGGTTCCACACGTCGTCGGCGTAGAGATGACCCCACTCGGCGTGGTGCCAGGCTGCGAGCACCGGGGCCAGGTGGTGCAGGCCCGTCAACAGTTCGATCTGCACTGGCCGGTTCACGCCGGTCCTCCCCGCCACATGCCGCCGATGGTCGCGTCGGGAACGGTCGCCATGGTGTCGACACTAGGCAAGCCGTCGACGACGGCGCTTCGCCAATTGCTGGCCAGACGCCGCCGCGCCCGGCGAAATCCGAACCGTGTATACATGTGCGATGGTCGAACGGCTTCCTGACGCTGTTGGGAAACGCCCGTATCTACGTCCCGATGCTCGACGGCGACAACTGCTCGATGCCGCGTCGAGGGTGTTCCTCCGCGAGGGGCTCACAGGGCTCACGATGGTGGCGGTCGCCACCGAGGCGAACGCCAGTCGCCGGTTGGTCTACGACCACTTCGAAGACCTCGGCGCGTTCTACGAGGCCTTCTTCGAGGATCGGGTCGTCCACTTCCTCGAGGCCATCGATCGGATCGAGGTCGGCAACGGCCCCGTCGGGCTCGCTGACGCCGCTGTGCAGCGGTTCGCGGTGTTGTTGTCCATCCCGATCGAGGACCGCTGCGCCATCCGGCTCGTCCTTGCCGATACCTCGACCCGCGACCTCGACCGTGCCCGCGCCCGGATGCGCAGGCAGATGGAAGGCGGGTGGCTGGCAGCGGCCGACGCACTCGGCGTCGACCCCACCCGTGCCCGGGCAATGCTCTGGACGGTGATGAACGCGTTCCTCGCCCTCACCGATCTCGTGGACCGCGAGGAGATCGACGTCGCGATGGCCACGTCGATCGTCAACGACCTCGTGGCCTCGCTGGCGGCCTATCCACCGTCGAATGCCTGACGCCGCCCAAACCACATCGTCCGGGCTCGCATGGAACGGTCAGCGGTCGACGCGCATCGGGTAGTCGAGTGCGATGGTGACGGGCTGCATGATGGGCGGCGACGGCTCGGTGTAGACGACGCCGGGGAACGGCGTCGGCCCCGGGCCACCCGGGTTGTAGAGCGGCTCGTAGCCACCCGCGATGCCGGGCATCTCGAGCGTCGTGATGCGCCGTGCCGCCGCTTCGTCGCCCGCGAGGATGACGTCGATGTAGTTGTCGCCGTCCTCGGCGTAGCAGTCGTCGTAGCTGTCCTGCCGCTGGCCGAGGTCGGACAGGCCGAGGATGCGCAACGTACCGCCGGCCACCTGGTAGTCGACACCCACCTCGTCGAGGATGACGGTGGTGCCGTCAGCCCCTTCGGCGTGCAGACGGAAGTACCGCTCGAACTGGTCGGGGTGCACTCCCCGGACGCCGTCGGGCTTGAACCCGCCGGTGGTGAGCATGCGCAGCCTGAATGCCGCCTCGTCGCCGTAGAGCGCACGCTCGTCGTTGGGGGTCAAGTCGTTCTCGAGGCCGAACACGCCGCCCTCACCCAGTGGCGTCGGGTCGACGCGGTTGAGTTTTGCGCCAACCAGGGTGGGGCCGACTCCGTACCCGGTGTTGTCCATCGTGTTCGACAGGCCCACGGCCGACTCGTCGCCAACCGGCCCGACGAGGATGAGCGGCCGGGTGCCCTCGACGATGTCGAGTTGCACCGGGAACTCGGCCCCCGGTTCGCCCGGCGCGATCCGGTTGCCGAAGTCGCCGAACACCACCACGACATTGCGCTCGTTGTGCTCCCAGTTCGGCATGTCGCCCGCTGCGGTGGGCACCACCACCTCACCGGTGTTGAGCGTGAAGCGGAACTGGCTCGGGTGAATGGTGTCGGTGCGGACCGGCCAACTGAACACCACCGGCAGGCCGTCGCCGTACTCGACGACGTCGCCCTCCTCGACGACGTATCCGGCATCGAGTCCGTCACTCGCCACGGCGCTGGTGCGGTTCTTCTCATCGGGCGTGGCGCCGCAGTCGAGTTCCGAGGCCCACGCGCCACCGGCGGCGCGGACGCTGTCCTCGTCGATCGCGGGTAGCCCGATCACGCCGTCGAAGCCGAGGCCCGACGACAAGATCTCCGGGGTGGATGTCCAGTAGTCGGCCGCCACCAGCTCTCCGTCGTAGAGGTCGTCCTTCACCTTGGTGTTCACCCACGTCGGCAAGACGACGACCAGACCGACGGCAAGGACGGCGAGCGCCCCCACTCCCACGATCAGGCCGGTGCGATGCCGCCGGAACCAGTTCTGCGTGTCCTGCTGTTCGTCCATCGCGCAAAGTATACAGAGTGTGCATAAGCAGGACGAGCCGAACTGTCGTCCGGTGTGCGGGGTCGGGTCGCACGACTGCGAGGCTGTGCGCGGAGAGCGAAGCGACGGGAGTTCGAGGTGGTCGACCGATGAGAGCGGGTGCGCGATGAAGGTGTGCGTGATCGGTGGCGGCTCCACCTACACGCCCGAGTTGGTCGAGGGTCTGCTGGCCCGCGGTGAGGCGTTGGGGTTGACCGAGATCCATCTCGTCGATGTCGACGAGTCGCGTCTGGTCGTGCTCGGCCCGTTGGCGGAACGGATGAGCATCCGTGATGGCCGCGGTGTGACCGTGCGCTGGGGCACCGACCGCCGAGTCGGTATCAGCGGCAGTCGGTTCGTGGTGAGCCAGATCCGCGTGGGCGGCATGGCGGCCCGTGAACGCGACGAGCAGCTCGGCCGCGAGTTCGGCCTGATCGGCCAGGAGACCGTGGGGGTGGGCGGGTTCGCCAACGCGCTGCGCACCATCCCGGTGGCCCTCGAGATCGCTGCCGAGATCGCCGAGGAGGCACCCGGTGCCACCCTCCTGAACTTCACCAACCCGGCCGGGCTGGTCACCGAAGCCCTGTGCCGTCACACGTCGGTGCCGACCATCGGGCTGTGCAACGTGCCGTGGTCGGTGAAGGCCCGGGTGGCACGCTCCCTCGGTGCCGACCCGGCCACCGTGACGTTCGACTACGTGGGGTTGAACCACCTCAGCTGGGTGCGCCGGGTGTTCGTCGACGGTGTCGATCGCACCGACGAGACCCTGCACGGCCTGCGTCAGCGGACGGCCCAGCACACCTCCACCGAGGGTGAACACGGGTGGACGCCCGAGTCGATCGACCTGCTCGGCGCCATCCCCAACTACTACCTGCTCTACTACTACGAGACCGAGGCGATGCTGCGCC
>JBEICS010000283.1:0-3546 GCA_040383925.1 Acidimicrobiaceae bacterium
ACACAGCGCCCACGGCCATCCGCACCTTCATGAAGTGGGGCACCGACGAGCCCGCCAAGCACGACCTCAGTTCGCTGAAGGTGTTGGGCAGCGTGGGCGAGCCCATCAACCCCGAGGCGTGGATGTGGTACCACGAGCACATCGGTTCCAGCCGGTGCCCCATCGTCGACACCTGGTGGCAGACCGAGACGGGCGGCATCATGATCAGCCCGCTGCCCGGCGCCACCACCACCAAGCCCGGGTCGGCCACGTTCGCGCTGCCGGGCATCGGTGCCGAGCTCGTCGACGAGAACGGTGTGCAGGTGCTGCGCGGCGGCGGGTACCTCACCCTCACCCAGCCGTGGCCCAGCATGCTGCGCGGCATCTGGGGCGACCCCGAGCGCTACCGCGACACCTACTGGAGCCGGTTCGACGGGCGCTACTTCGCGGGCGACGGCGCCAAGCTCGACGACGACGGCTACCTGTGGCTGCTCGGGCGTGTCGACGACGTGATGAACGTGAGCGGCCACCGCATCAGCACCACCGAGGTCGAGTCGGCCCTCGTGGCCCACCCGTCGGTGGCCGAGGCGGCCGTGGTGGGCGCCAACGACGCCACCACCGGCCAGGCCATCATCGCCTACGTCACGCTGCGGGGCGGCGCCACGGTCGACGAGCAAGACCTGCGCAACTTCGTCGCCCACGAGATCGGGGCCATCGCCAAGCCGAAGACCATCTACTTCACGCCCGACCTGCCGAAGACCCGCAGCGGCAAGATCATGCGCCGCCTCTTGCGCGACGTGGCCGAGGGGCGCAACCTGGGCGACACCACCACCCTGGCCGACGCCAGCGTGGTGAACGAGCTGCAGCGCCGGGCCACCGAGACGCCCAGCGAGGACTGACGCTCCCGCACATGCACGACGACGTCGCCAGGGCGCTGGCCCGGCACGCCACGGTTCGCTGGAACGGTGCCGCCCGCCCGCCCGGCGCGGTGGCGATCGTCGACATCGACGGGGTGCTCGCCGACACCTCGGCGCGCCAGCACCTGCTCGAACGTCCCGGTGGTGGGCGGGACTGGGATGCCTTCTTCGCCGCAGCCGGCGACGACCTGCCGTTCAGCGAGGTGCCGGCGTTGGCGCACGGTCTGCCGACCGAGGTGGTGGTAGTGCTCGTCTCGGGTCGGCCCGATTGGCTCGCCGACCTCACCGTCGACTGGTTGACCCGCCACGACATGCGCTGGGACCTGCTCCTGGTGCGCCGCCGAGGCGACCGGACCGGCGCGGCACGCTTCAAACGGGCTGTGCTCAGCAGCATCCGCGACACCGGCTTCTCCGTCTCGATGGCCGTCGACGACGACGAGCGGGTGACGACGATGTACGCCGCCGAAGGCGTGCCAGTCGTCGTGGCGGTGGAGGCCGGACGGGTGGTCGAGTTCCGACAGGATCCGTCGCGCGACTAGTTGCTCAAGGAGTCGCGCCCGACGGCCGATACCGACCCTATGGCCGACGACTTCGACGACGATCGCACCGCACCGCGGCCGCCGCGTCGCGGATCGGGTGCATCGCTCACCGCTGTGCCCCCGGTCGTGGCAGCGTCTCACCAGGCCGAGGGCTCCGTGGTGGTCCTCGTCCCGAAGGTGGAGGCACCTGCCGCCGAGGTGCCCTCGCTGCCGTCGGTCGACGGATCGGCGACCACCGGCGAGCAGCACCGCCGCCTCCCCTATCAGGCGCTGCTCGCCGAGAGTGGCCTCACAACCGGGCCCACCCGCGGTCGTCGACGCAGCGGAGCGCGGATCCTCACCGCGGCGGTCGTCCTGTCGGCATCGGCAGTCGGAGGGCTGGTGTTCAAGCGCGAGGTGCTCGACCGGCGCTGGTCGGGCGACGTGGCCGATCAGGCTGCGGCAGTGGAACGACAACGGGGACTCGAGTTCGAGCGAGCAGTCGACGTCGAGGCACTCCCGTTCGACTCGTACTCGACAGCGCTGGCGGAACACGCCTTCACCGAGATGGCACCCGACACCCGCCGGACCGACGACGGGAGCCTGGCGACCGAGCAGGTGGCATCCGAGTGGCGTGCCCTCGGACTCCTCGAGGGAGCGCTCGACATCTCGGCGGTGGGCAGGCTGGCTGCCGAGGTGCGTCCCGCCTTCTACGACCCCGATCATGGTCGCATCGCACTGCGTGAGGGCCTCTCCTCGTCGGCTGCCGCCTTTGCGCTCTCGCGTGAGATGACCTTGGCGCTCACCGACCAGCACTTCGGTTGGCACACCGGTCTGCCGGGCGCCGATCCGGCGAGTCGTGTGGGCACGATCGCGCTGTTCGACGGTGACGCGCTCGACACCGCCACGGTCGTCGCAGCGACCTCGCTCGACGATGTTGCGACCCAGCTCGCGGTGAACGCCGCCGATGTGCCGGTCGGACTCGCCTATGCGTTCGATGTCGTGGCGGGGCGCGCCGCACTCGCCGTGGCCCCGCGCTTCGCCCAACCCGGCGTCCGTTCGTTCGCCGCCCGCGACGCACTCGTCGCCTCACCGGTCCGAGGTGACGCCGCTGTCGTCGTGGCCGATCACGTCACGGCCACGGCCTCGCCCACCTTCGACACCACCGTCGGCCACTCGCTGGGCATGGTGGCGTGGTACTACGCGCTGGCCTCCCGACTGCCCGCTGAGGACGCCTGGAACGCCGTGCAGGGCTGGAACGGCGATGCGGTGGAGCATGTCGACCACGACGGTGCATCCTGCATCCAGGCTCGGATCTGGACGCGCGACGCTGCTGCTGCGACGGTGCTGTACGACGCCTTCTCGCGGTGGGTCGCCACAGCGCCGGTGGAATCGAAGGCGGAGGTCGAGATGCTCGCCACCGGCTACGGCGTGATGGTGTGCTCGTGCGATCCCGGCGTCGACGCCGACATTGTCACGGTCGCTTCGATCGCTCCGGTCGGCTGACTCAGTCGCGGAAGTTCTCGAACTGCAGGGGGATGCCGAGATCGGTGCCCTTCAGCAGTGTGATGACGGCCTGCAGGTCGTCGCGTTTCTTGCCGTTGACGCGCACCGAATCGCCCTGGGTCTGGCTGCTGACACCCTTGGGGGCCTTGTCTTTGATGGTGCGGTTGATCTCGCGTGCTTTGTCGCTGGAGATGCCCACCTTGATGGTGACCACCTGGCGCACGGTGTTCTGGGTGGCCTCCTGGACGGTGCCGTAGTCGACACCCTTCAGCGATACCCCGCGCTTCACCAGTCGCTCCTCGAGCACCAGGCGCAGTGCAGCCAGACGGTCTTCGCTGACGGTGTGCAGGGTGATGACCAGTTCGTTCTGTTCGATTGTGGAGTTGGTGTTCTTGAAGTCGAACCGCGTGGCGATCTCGCGCTGCGCCTGATCGACGGCGTTGCGCACCTCTTGGCGGTCGACCTCGGAGACGATGTCGAAACTCGGCATGGTCACAGCGTACCCAGCAGCACCCGGCCATCCCGGTTGGTCGGGTGCCGGTGACGCGGGTAGCGTTGCCCACTGCATCAGGGGTCGGTACCCAAGCGGCCAAAGGGAGCAGACTGTAAATCTGCCGGCACAGCCT
>JBEICS010000284.1:0-3535 GCA_040383925.1 Acidimicrobiaceae bacterium
CACCGCATCAGACGACCCGGACGCACTCCCCCGTTGGTGACCGGCGAACCGGTCGGGTGATGGGTGGCCGGGTGGGGGCGAACCCCACTTTGCCTCGGTTGTCGCCAGGTAGCGTACCAGGGATGGACCAGGAACACTCGACTACCGGCGCGATCGACGACCAGTACGACGAGGCACGCGACCTGCTCGACGACGCCCGTCGGCGTCTGCGCGAGGTGCCGGCCGAGGTGGTCGTCGCCAACCATGTGATGGGCCTCTACGAGTTGGCGGCCATCCATCTCGCCGACACACCGCCCGATCTCGCCCAGGCCCGGTTGGCCATCGATGCCGTGGGCTATCTCGTCGAGGGCCTCGGCGACCGACTGGGCGACGATGCTGCGGTGCTCGTCGAGTCGCTCAGCACCCTTCGGCTCGCGTTCGTGCAGGTGAGCGCCCAGCAGCGCTGAACCTACCGACGGGGGCCCAGCGCACCCGACCGCCGGCCACCACCACGCCCTCAGCCAGCAGCAGCGCCACCTGCTCGGCCTCCAGTCCCGGCACCAGCCGCCCGGCAGCGTTCACCACCCGCCACCAGGGCAGTTCGTCGTCGTCGTGCGATGCGAGCACATGGCCGACGAATCGGGCCTGGCGCGGCAATGAGGCCATCTCGGCGATGTCGCCGTAGGTACTGACCTCGCCCGCACCGAGCGCCCGCACCACCGCCACGACCCGCTGCCGGTCGACCGGGGTCATGACGCCCGCAGGCTCATCGGGGTCGCAGCGCCGTGGCCTCGTAGCGACCGAGGCCGGGGCGCAGGTCGAAGCGCACCGGGGTGCCCGCCGCGATGGTGCGGGTGCCGTCGGCGATGCCGATGCAGTGGAACGGCAGTTGCCGCCCGTCGGCGGCGCGCACCACACCGAGGCCGACGGCGTCGTCGAACGACTCGACCACACCCTCCAGATCGGTCCAGGCCAGATCGGTCCAGGCCAGATCGGTCCAGGCCGGTGCGGTGACGTCGTCGGTTCCCATGACCTCAGGCGATGATCTTCGAGATGGGCAGCTCGAGAATGCCGGAGGCACCGGCGTCCTTCAGTGCCGGGATGAGCCGGTTGATCTGGTTCTTCGCCACCACGGTCTCGACGGCGAATCCGCCGTCGCCGGCCAGTTCGCTGACGGTGGGCGACTTCAGCGACGGCAACAGGGCGAGCACCTCGGCGAGCTGGTCGCCGGCGACGTTCAGCTTCACCAGCACCTTGCCGCGCGCCTCGAGCGTGCCGTTCAGCAGAGTCATCAACTGCTGCATCGCATGACGTTTCGCTGGGTCGGCGTAGGCGGCGGGGTTGGCCACGACCTCGGTGTAGCTGACGAGCATGGTGTCGATGATGCGTAGGCCGGCCGCGCGCAAGGCTCGCCCCGTCTCGGTGATGTCGACGATGCAGTCGGCGATGTCGGGGATCTTCGCCTCACTGGCCCCGTACGAGAGCCGGATGTCGGCGGTGATGCCCTTCGATGCGAAGTACCGCCTGGTGAGTTCGGGGTACTCGGTGCTCACGCGCAGTCCCTGCGGCAGATCCTCCACCCGTTCGAACGGCGCGTCGCCTGCGACGGCGACCACGACCCGGATGGGTAGTGAGGTGGCCTTCGAATACCGCAACTCGCCGAGGCTGACCACATCGCTGGCCGTCTCCTCCACCCAATCGCGCCCGGTGATGCCGAGGTCGAACAGGCCCTCGGCCACGTAGACCGGGATCTCCTGGGGTCGCAGGATGCGCACCTCGCTGATCCGTGGATCGTCGATCGATGCCTTGTAGTCGACGGCCGATGAACGCACCACCGACAGGTCGGCACCGTCGAACAGGTCGAGGGTGGCTCGTTCGAGCGAGCCCTTGGGCAGAACGAGTCGTAGCACGGCGCTGCACGCTACCGCCCGGCGGCAGCGGAGCGCCTGCTCGGGTCGGCGACCCGCCCGTCAGTGATTCGTCGGTGCTGCGTGGAGCAGACGCAGTGCGTGGGGCAGCACGTCGAGCACCGCCTCGAGTTGCTCGACGCAGCCCTTCGGGGAACCCGGGGTGTTGCAGATGATGCTGTCGGCGCGGATGCCGACGATGCCACGCGACAGACGACCGAGCGGGTTCACCAGCCGCATCGCCTCGGCCAATCCGGGTGCCTCGCGTTCGATGACGCGACGGGTGCCTTCAGGGGTGAGGTCGCGGGGAGCGAATCCGGTGCCGCCGGTACTGACGATCAGCCCGGCGAATCCGTCGCTCATCGCCGTCAGCGCGGCAGCCACCTCGTCGGTGCCGTCGGCGGTGACACGGTGCTCGACGACGTCGAACCCGGCGGCAGCGAGCCGGGCCACGAGGGCCGCACCACTCAGATCCTGGCGGGTGCCGTGCACCACGCCATCGCTCACCGTGAGCACCTTGGCCAGCAGCGGTGCCGTGTCGGCGGCAGAAGACTCGGTCATGGCTCGCGACGGTAGCGAACGAGCACCATGCCGTCGGTGTCGTCGTCGTGGGGCAACACGCGCCACCCGTGCCCATACGGCCGCCAGACCCCGGCGGGTGCCTCGTCGACGACGCTGAAGCCGGCCGGCACGCTGTGCTCGATGGACTCTGCCGCGGTGACGGTGCACACGCTGTACACGAACAAGCCACCGGGCTTCACCAGAGGCGCGGCGGCATCGATGAGGCGCTGCTGCAACGCGACCAGGCCATCGAGTGCGTCGGCGGTGATGCGCCAGCGGGCGTCGGGCCGACGACGCAACGCGCCGAGCCCCGAGCATGGCGCGTCGAGCAGCACGCGGTCGAACGATCCCGGCCGGAACGGTGCCCGGGTGCCGTCGGCCACCACGACGGCGACCGACGCGTCGAGTCGACGAGCGTTCGCCTGGACGAGGCCCGCCCGTGCCGGCGCCGCATCGGCCGCGACCACCCAGGCGCCGGTGGCGCCGCGCCGCTCCGCCATGCCGGTGGCTTTGCCCCCGGGCGCTGCGGCGACGTCGAGGACAGCCTCTCCCGGCTGCGCGCCGACGGCGGCGGCGACCCATTGCGACGCCCTGTCCTGGGTGTACCCGTCGTCGCGCTGCGTCACGGGGGCGGGCTGGTTCATCCGCACCATCGCCGCATCGGCCTCGGCCCCGAGTTCGGCGGTGAGCCGCTCGTGGATCCAGCGCGGATAGCTCAGCTCGGTGGCGCGATCGGGCCACACCATCGGCGTGGAGGCCACCTTCCGCAACACCGCGTTCACGAACCCGCGAGCCCGCTTCGGGGCGAGCGACACCGTCTCGCCCACCGCGGCGTGCGCCGCCACGCCGCCGAACACGATCTGGAAGGCACCGAGCCGCAGGACAGTACGCACCACCGGTTCGGGCTCGGTGAGCACGAAGCGATCCACCAGGGCATCACAGGCCGAGCGCATGCGGGTGGTGCCGTACACGAGATCGGTGACGAAGGCCCGGTCACGGCTGTCGAGGCGCGACGTGGCCAGCATCGCCGGCACCACGAGGTTGGCATAGCCGCCCTCGTGATCGATCCGCTCGAGGCAGCGCAGGGC
>JBEICS010000285.1:0-3534 GCA_040383925.1 Acidimicrobiaceae bacterium
GATGGCCTGAACGCCTCCATCGCCCAGGGCGGCAGCAACGTGTCGGGCGGCCAGCGCCAACGCCTCGCCATCGCCCGTGCCCTGGTGCGCAGGCCCGAGGTGTACCTGTTCGACGACTCGTTCTCGGCGCTCGACGTGGCCACCGACGCCCGCCTACGCGCCGCGCTGGTGCCCGAGACCGCCGACGCGGCGGTGCTGATCGTCGGCCAGCGCGTGGCCACCATCGCCGGGGCCGACCAGATCGTGGTGCTGGAGGACGGGCACATCGTCGGCCTCGGCCGCCACGACGACCTGTTGGCCACCTGTCCCACCTACGCCGAGATCGTGTCGTCGCAGTTGCGCGCCGAGGAGGCCGCATGAGCGCAGAAGCCCCCAAGACCGACGCCCACAAGGCAGAGGCCGACAAGCAGGCTGCTGCCGTTGCCGCGGCCGAGCAGCGGCCGAGTAGCGGGCGTTTCCACGCCGTGGGTGTGCCGATGGAGAAGTCGAAGAACTTCCAGGCCACGACCAGCCGCCTGTTCGAGCGGTTGCAGCCCGAACGCATCGGCATCATCGCCGTGATGGTCATCGCCGTGGTGAGCGTGGTGATGGTGGTGCTCGGCCCACGCATCTTGGGCAAGGCCACCGATGTGGTGTTCAACGGCCTCACCGGCCGCGGCGGTGCCACCGGTATCGACTTCGGCAAACTGCACCGCATTCTGCTCGTGGCTCTGGCGCTGTACGTGGCGTCGTATCTGCTGTCGTACCTGCAGGCGTATCTGCTGGCCGGCATCGTCCAGCGCACGATGCGCACCCTGCGCAACGACGTCGAGTCGAAGCTGAACCGCCTGCCCCTCGGCTACGTCGACCGCCAGCCGCGCGGCGATCTGCTCAGCCGGGTCACCAACGACATCGACAACGTGGCGCAGAGCCTGCAGCAGTCGCTCAGCCAACTGCTCACCTCGTCGCTCACGGTCATCGGTGTGGTGGTGATGATGTACATCATCTCGCCTTTGCTGGCCACCGTGTCGGTGCTCACGATCCCGCTCTCCGTCATCGCGATGGGCCAGATCGCCAAGCGGTCGAAGCCGCGGTTCATGGCCCAGTGGCGCCACACCGGGTCGCTCAACGCGCAGGTCGAGGAAGTGTTCACCGGCCATGCCATCGTGAAGGCGTTCGGCCGTCAGGGTGAGGCTCGCGAGCGGTTCGCGTCGACCAACGAGCAGTTGTACAAGGCCGGGTTCGAGGCGCAGTTCATGTCGGGCTCGATCCAGCCGGTGATGATGTTTCTCGGCAATGTCGGCTATGTCGCCATCGCGGTGGTGGGCGGTCTGCGGGTGGCTTCGGGCCAGATCGGCCTCGGCGATGTGCAGGCCTTCATCCAGTACCAGCGCCAGTTCAGCCAGCCGATCACGCACATGGCGTCGATGGTGAACGTGCTGCAGTCGGGTCTTGCCTCGGCCGAGCGGGTGTTCGAACTGCTCGACGCCCCGGAGGAATCCGATGATGCCGCCGCTGCTGCAGGGCCCGAGGCTGCGGTGGTGGGCCGGGTGGCGTTCGAGCACGTGTCGTTCCGCTACCTGGCCGACCGCCCGCTCATCACCGACCTGTCGCTGGTGGCCGAGCCGGGCACCACGGTGGCCATCGTGGGGCCAACCGGGGCGGGCAAGACCACGCTCGTCAACCTGCTGATGCGCTTCTACGACATCGACGAGGGTCGCATCACCCTCGACGGCCGCGACATCGCGTCGATGCCGCGGGCCGAACTGCGCCGCCACACCGGCATGGTGCTGCAGGACACGTGGCTGTTCGGCGGCAGCATCGAAGCCAACATCCGCTACGGCAACCCCGACGCCACCACCGAGCAGGTGCGCGCGGCTGCGCGTGCTGCGTACGTCGACCGGTTCGTGCACTCGCTGCCCCACGGCTACGACTCGGTCATCGACGACGAGGGCAGCAACGTGAGCGCCGGCCAGAAGCAGCTCATCACCATCGCCCGGGCGTTCCTGGCCGACCCCACCATCCTCATCCTCGACGAGGCCACCAGCTCGGTCGACACCCGCACCGAGGTGCTCATCCAGCGGGCCATGGCCGCGCTGCGCGCCGAGCGCACCAGCTTCGTCATCGCCCACCGCCTGTCGACCATCCGCGACGCCGACACCATCTTGGTGATGGACGCCGGGCGCATCGTCGAGCAGGGCAACCACCACCAACTGCTGGCGGCCGGCGGGGCCTACTACACGCTGTACCAGGCACAGTTCGCCGCCGCAGCCACCGACATCGCCTGACCCGCACATTTCTTCGGTTCCGGGTTGGTATACGAACTGGTGTTCGTGTAGGGTGGCCGGTGTTCCGATCTTCCCCTCGGAACCAGATCGAACCCGGTTCGGGTTCCCGTCATATCGGTTGCTGGTCGCTCGCTGTGGTGCGGGTGTGTGGGGAGGTGCGCGTGAACACAGGCGTGTTGTCAGTATCTGCTGGGGGTGTGGCACGTGGGGCTGCGCCGGTGGTCGACCGGTTCGTGCGGGTTGTCGATGCTGATGTGTTGTTGCTCGACGAGGTCGGGGTGGCCGGGTTGTTGGGTGATGTGGCCGGGCTGGTGCGGTTCTTGCAGGCGCGTGAGATCGACCTGAACCAGCGGCTCCGGCAGCTCGCGGCACGGTGCCCCGGGGTGGACCCGACCGCGATCAACGCGCGGGCGACGGGCCGTTCTGCTGGCGGGGCTGGGCGGGCGCTGGAACGTGCCGAGCAGGCTGCGCAGGCACCGGAGTTGAAGGCGTCGATGGACGAGGGGCGACTGTCGGGTGAGCATCTCGATGCGTTCACCGCGGCGGTCCGGTCGTTGGAGTCGCGATTGCAGCCCGCTCTACGGGCGTTGGAAGTCGACCTGGTCGCGCGCGCAGTGTCGCAGCGAGCGACGGTCGAGCAGTTCCGTGGCTGGTTGCAGCGCGAGATCCGGCTCATCGAAGCCGACGACGGCAAACGCCGGTTGGAGCGTCAGAAGCGCGACAGTCGCTGTCGGGTGTGGGTCGACCCGAACACCGGCATGGTCCGGTCCACCCTCGCGCTCGACCCCGAACTGGGCGCCACGTACCAGCACCTGCTCCACGAACAACTCCAAGCCCGACTCGCCCAACCGCGGCCGCCGGAGTGCCCCACCGATCCGCTCGACGCGATGGACTGGCTCCGCGCGCACGCCTTGATGGACCTCATCACCGGCGAAGGCGGCCCGATCGGGAAACCAGAGGTGATCGTCGTCATCGATCAGCAGACCTTCGAGCAGGGTCGGCACCAGCACTCACGCGTCGACGTCGGGCCGGGGATCGATCTGCCGATCGACAGCATCCGCGGCATCGCCGGGCGGGCGAGGTTCGTGCCGGTCGTCGTCAACAGTGACGGCGTCGTCATCGCCCAGGGCGAACCAGTCCCCAGCTACGACCAGATCACCGCTTCACTCACCCGACCCGTCGGGCTCGACCACGGCCGCAGCCGACGACACGCCAGCACCCGACAACGACGGGCACTGCGGGCGATGTACCGAACGTGCGCCATCCC
>JBEICS010000286.1:0-3507 GCA_040383925.1 Acidimicrobiaceae bacterium
GCAGTCGCCGGCAAGACGCTGCGCACGTATTCGCTCGGCATGAAGCAGCGCCTCGGTCTGGCCGGTGTGCTGTTGGGCGACCCGCACACCATCATCCTCGACGAGCCGGCCAACGGTCTCGACCCCGAGGGCATCCGGTGGATCCGCGACATGCTCACGTACCAGGCGGGCCAGGGCAAGGCCGTGCTGGTGAGCAGCCACCTCATGTCGGAGATGGCGCTGATGGCCTCGGCCCTCGTGGTCATCGGCAAGGGCCAGCTCATCGATCAGACGACCGTGTCCGAGTTCGTCGGCCGGTACGGCGACCACTGGGTCCGCGCCGCCAGCCCGCGCGTGGCCACCCTGGCCGAGGCGCTCCGTGCTGCCGGTGCTCGCGTCGACTACATCGACGACACCACGGTCACGGTGCACGGTGTCACCGCCGCCGAGGTGGGCGAGACAGCGGCCCGCTCGAGCGTGGTGTTGCACGAGCTCACCAACGTCACCGGTTCACTCGAGGATGCGTTCCTCAAGGCCACGGCCGACGTGCAGGAGTACCAGGCAGGTGTGAAGTGATGAGCGTTCTGCGCAGCGAATGGATCAAGACCCGCACGATCCGGATGAACTGGGTCCTGTTCGTCATTGCCGTCGTCTTCCCACTGGTGGTGGCCGGGCTGTTCGCAGGATTCAGCGACACCGAGAATCTGTTTGCCCTCGACCAGTTCCGGCTCGTCAGCGGCGGCATCATCATCACGTCGATGCTGCTGGGGGTCATCGGTGCCACCAGCATCACCGGCGAGTACGGCTTCAACACCATCCGGCCCACGTTCGCTGCCACGCCCCGCCGCGTACGTGTCGTCGCAGCGAAGGCGGTGGTCGCCGGAGCGGTGGCCCTCGTCGTGGGTGTCGTCGTGACGGTCGCCGGCCTCGCTCTGGTGAACACGCTCGTCCGGTCGCGGGTCGACGCATCGGTGCCCGACAGCGCACTCGACGTCACCTCGGTCGACGACTTCTTCGCGGCATCGCTGGGCATCGTCGTGTTCTGCGCCCTGCTCGGCCTGTTCGGGCTGGCGATCGGGCTCATCATCCACAGCACGCCGGCCGCGGTGGCGACGATCGTGCTGTGGCCACTGTTGGTCGAGAACATCGTGGCGGCCATCCTCAGTGGTGTCGGTGTCGACAACCCAGGCAAGTGGATGCCGTATCAGGCAGGCACCAACCTGTGGCAGGTGGGCGACTTCGACGGCACCCTCGGCCGCTGGGGTGGTGGGTTGTACTTCGCCGGCGTCACCCTGGTGCTGTTCGTCCTGGGCACGTTCATCGTCAACCGCCGCGACGCCTGAGCCCATGCGCATCACCGGGCGACTGGTGGTGTGTGGCGCCATCGTCGCCGCGCTGTTCGTGGCCGCTGCGCCCGGTGCCGGCCGTGCCGACGACCCGGCGCCCGCACCCATCGACAGCGGCGCCGTGGCCGCTGCTGTCGGCAGCCGTGGCGCCGCTGTGCAGCAGACGCCGGTGCGCCCCGTGCCGCCCTGGACCGACCCGGCCTGGCAGAGCGGCAGGTTGACCGGGTGTGTGCCGGGTCGGGTGGTGCGGCAGGGCGACACCCGTGGTCAGAAGCTGGTCACGTTCACGTTCGACGACGGCCCCGACCCGCTCTACACACAACCGATCATGGACGAGTTTGAGCGTCGGGGACTGACGGCGACCTTCTTCCTGATCGGCCGGAACCTGCGCCTGTTCCCCGACATCGGTCGGTCGATCGTGGAGCGGGGGTTTGCGGTGGGGAACCACTCCGTCACCCATACCTACGTGCCTGCCGATATCGCTCGCGAGGTTGGCTCGGCGAACTCCATCATCACGTCGATCCTCGGGGTACGGACCCCCTACTTCCGCTCGCCTGGGCTGGTTCCAGGCCGATCGATCGATGCGGCGGTCGCTCGGGCCGGTATGTGCACGGTGTCGGCGGCGGCCGACCTCGGCGACTACCTGCAGCCGCGCCGCTCGCCCGCCCAACTGTGCGAGCGCTTCGCCGAGTCGTTGCAGCCCGGGATGATCGCGTTGCTGCACGACGGCGGCGGTTCCCACGCGTCGACGGTGGCTGCCCTGCCGTGCATGCTCGACACGGCGCTGGCCCGCGGCTACCGCATCGTGTCGCTCGCCGAACTGCTGAACTCGGGCACGCCGTAGGAGGGTCGGCGCATCCTCACCCGGGCCGGTGGCACCACCGCGCAGTAGCGTCGGTGCATGCGCATCACCCTGCCCAGCGGCACTGCCGCGGAGATCGCCCACCCCGCCACCGGTGAGGCTCGTGGCGGCCTGGTCGTGGCCCCCGACATCTTCAGCCTGCGCCCGCTGTACGACGACCTCGTCGCCCGCCTGGCCAGCGAGTGGCAGATGATGGTGTGCGCCGTCGAGCCCTTCCCCGGCCGCACGCTCGGCCCCGAGATCGAGCCGCGGTTCGCGGCCGTGCCCGAGATCGACGATCAGGCGCACCTGCGCGACCTGCTCGAGGGCGCCGATGCCGTGTCGGGCGCGCTGCCTGCAGGTGCACCCGTGGGTCTGCTCGGCTTCTGCCTCGGTGGGATGTACTGCCACAAGGCCAGCCGCAGCGACCGGTTCCACCGCATCGTCAGCTTCTACGGCATGATCCGGGTGCCTGAAGCCTGGCGCAGCCCCACCCAGGGCGAGCCGCTGCAGTACCTGGCTACCGGGCATGCCGAGCGGGTGCTGGCAATCATCGGCGACCGCGACCACTACACGCCGCCCGCCGATGTCGAGGCACTCGCCGCCACCGGCGTCAGCGTCGTGCAGTACGCCGATGCCGAGCACGGCTTCGCCCACGACGCCTCGCGCCCGACGCACCGGGCCGACGACGCGGCCGACGCCTTCGCCCGCGCCAAGGCGTGGTTGCAGGGCTGACGCGCTCGCTCAGCGCGAGCGGATCTCGAGGCTCTGGCGCTTGATGATGCGGTAGTGCCGCTCGTGCTGTTCGAGCCAGCCGAGCCGGATGAAGCTGGCAATGGCCTTGTTCACGCGCTCGCGTGAGGCACCAACCATGCCGGCCAGTTCCTCCTGCGTGACGGGCAGCGTGAATTCGTCGGCGCCGTCGGACAGGTCGAGCAGGCGCTTGGCGGTGCGGCCGGTCACATCGAGGAACACGCTGTCAGCCAGGGTTTCGTCCATCACCCGCAGACGCTGGGCGAGCAGTCGGGTGACGCCCCACAGCATCGCCGGCTGGTCGCGGAACGCCTCGAGCACTGCCGTGTAGGGGACGCACAGCACGTCGGACGGCTCGAGTGCGCGAGCCATGGCCGAGCGGGGGCCGTCGTCGAGCATGGCCATCTCGCCGAACAGATCGCCCGGTTCCATCAGCGACACCACGGTCTCGCGGCGGTCGAACTCGTTCACCATCACGATGGCCAGACGGCCGCGAGTGACGACGTAGAGGCAGTCGGCGGTGTCGCCTTCGCGGAACAACACATCGCCGCGGATGAGCGGCCGCTCGGTGCCGCTGGCAGCGATGGC
>JBEICS010000287.1:0-3486 GCA_040383925.1 Acidimicrobiaceae bacterium
GAGGATGTGGCTGTTCGCGTAGACGTAGTAGGTGATGGCGTCGCCCAGCGCAGCGACCACGGCAGGGTCGAGCGCTGCCTCGGCCACCATGCCCCGCCAGGCCACGTAGCCCGCGTAGGCATGCCGCGCACTGGGCAGCAGTGCTCGACGGAAGGTGGAACCCACACCGTCGGCGCACACCAGCAGATCGGCCCGTTCGTCGTGCCCGTCGGCGAACTGCACCGTCACGCCGTCGCCATCCTCGCCGCGGCCGACGACCTCGCTGTCGAGTACGTACCGCTCGCGTCCGAACGCCCCGAGCAGGTTGCGGTACACGGTGTTCCACGACGAGAAGTGGTAGCGGTGGGCGATCTCATGCACCACACCACCGTCGCGGCCGAGGTAGCGGATTACGTCGGTGCTGGTGCCGATCTCGTCGATCGGTCGGCCCAGGCGTTCGACGAGATACCTCGCGCTGTCGGGCAGGAACCCGATGCCGGCACCACGCTGCTCGAGTTCCACCGGCGAGCGTTCGTGGATGGCGACGTCGTGGCCCAGGTCGCGCAACAGCAGGCCTGCGGTGAGCCCGCCGAGCGAGCCGCCGGCGATGCACACCCGCAGCGGGTTCGATGCTGAAGCAGCCGTCATCGTGGACCAGTCTCCCGCAGCCAGTCGAGCACGGCAGCGGTGTGCTCGCCCAGACGGGGCACACGGCCCATCTCGATGTCGATGCCCTCCACGTCGACCGGCGACCGCAACGCCTGGAACGTTCCGTTCGGCGTGTCGACATCGGCCCAGCGCTGCCGGGCAACGAGTTGGGGATGGTCGAGCACGGCGAACAGGTCGTTCACCTTGCCCCAGGCGAGACCGGCCGACTCGAGCCGGTCGACGAGCTCGTCGGCGGAGAACGATCGGGTGCGGGCGCCGATGCGTTCGTCGAGTTCGGTGCCGTTGGCGACGCGGCCCTCGTTGGTGGCGAACCGCTCGTCGTCGACCAGATCGGGCGCGTCGATCGCAGCACACAGGGCCCGCCACTCCTTGGTGTTCTGCACCGCGATGACCACATCGCCACCCGCCGCGCTGGGGAACGGCCCGTACGGGGCGATGGTGGCGTGGCGGGCACCGGCGCGGCGGGGCAGTCGGTGCAACTGGCGGGTGAGGGTGACCTGGTGGCCGAGCCACTCGAGCAGCGCGTCGAACAGCGACACCTCGACATGTGCGCCTTGGCCCGTGATGCCGCGCTGCAGCAGCGCGAGCAGCACGCTGCTGTAGCCGTACATCCCGCCAGCGATGTCGGCCACGCTGACACCTGCCTTCACCTGGATGTCGGGGGTGCCGGTGAGCGACACGAGGCCCGCCTCCGCCTGCACGAGCAGGTCGTAGGCCCGCCGGTCGCGGTACGGCCCGTCGGGGCCGTACCCGGTGATCGAACACGTGACGAGCCGCGGGTGCCGGGCGCGCAACTCGGCGATGCCGAGACCGAGCCGGTCGAGCGCTCCGGGCACCAGGTTCTGGACGAGCACGTCGGCACGCGCGATGAGATCGGCCAGCACGGCGCGGCCCTCAGGCGTCTTCACATCGAGCTCGATGCTCTCCTTGCCACGGTTCAGCCACAGGAACCAACTGGAGTAGCCGGGGCCCATCGCATCGTCGTAGTGGCGGGCGAAGTCACCCTCGCCCACCCGTTCGATCTTGATGACGCGCGCCCCGGCATCGGCGAGCTGCCGAGTGGCGAACGGTGCCGCCACGGCCTGTTCGAGGGCGACGACGACGAGGCCGTCGAGCGGACCGCTCACGGGGTGCCGGTGGCGACGGCCACCGTCTTCGTCTGCGAGAACGCCAGCACCGCCTCGGCGCCCTTCTCGCGCCCGTAGCCGGAGTGCTTCACACCACCGAAGGGCAACTCGACGCCGCCCCCGGCGCCGTACCCGTTCACATAGACCTGCCCGCAGCGCAGGGCTGCGGCCATGCGGTGGGCGCGGCCGACATCGGAGGTCCACACCGCGGCGATGAGGCCGTAGTCGGTGCCGTTGGCGAGGCGCACGGCCTCGGCCTCGTCGGCGAACGGATACGAGACCACCACCGGGCCGAACACTTCGTCGCGCGCCAGGGTGCTGGCAGCGTCGACCCCGTCGACGAGCGTGGGCCGGTAGAAGAACCCGCCCTCGCACCCGGCCACGAACGCCCGCTGCCCACCGGTGACGACGTGCGCCCCGACGCTGCCCTCGGCCACCATCCGCTCGACGCGCTCGAGTTGACGGGCCGAGATGAGCGGACCGAGTTCGGGGTCGTCGAGACCGCGACCGATCCGCACACCGTCGAGAATGGCGCCGAGGCGCGCCACCACCTCGGCACGCACCTCGTGGTGCACCAGCAGGCGCGAGCCGGCCGAGCACGTCTGCCCGGCGTTCTGCAGCACCGACTTGGCGATGATGGGCATCGCCCGGTCGAGGTCGGCGTCGGGGAAGACGATGTTGGGCGACTTGCCACCGAGTTCGAGCGCGACCGGCACGACGTTGCGCGCCGCGGCCGCGGCGACGAGCGCACCCACCTCCACCGAACCGGTGAACGACAGGTGGTCGATGCCGCGGTGCCCGGCGAGCGCAGCACCGGCCACCTCGCCGAGACCGGCGACCACGTTCAGCACACCGGCGGGTACTCCGGCCTCGGCCGCCAGCCGGGCCAACCGCAGCAGGCTGAGCGGCGCCTCTTCGGCCGGCTTCAGCACGGCGCAGTTGCCCATCGCCAAGGCCGGTGCGACGGAGCGACAGCCGATCTGCAGCGGGTAGTTCCACGGCTCGATGTGCGCCGTGACGCCCAGCGGTTCGCGCAGTGTGTAGGCCAGCACACCGGGGATGGCGGGGATGGTGTCGCCGTGCACCGACTCGATGACCCCGGCGTAGAACTCCATGTACCGGGCCGAGACATCGACATCGGTGCGGGCCTGCGTGATCGGCTTGCCCGTGTCGCAGCTCTCGAGGTGGGCGAGCTCCTCGCGATCGCGCAGCAGCAGGTCGCCGAGTCGGCGCAGCACCCGGGCGCGATCGCGCGGAGCGAGGCGAGGCCAGGGCCCGTCGTCGAAGGCTCGCCGCGCCGCAGCCACGGCTCGGTCGACATCGGCTGCCGTTGCGGCACCCACCTCCGCGAGCGCGGCGCCGGTTCCTGGGTCGACGACCGTGAAGCTCGAGTCGTGGTGGAGGTCGACACCGTCGACGAACGACGCCGTGTCGACCTGCGGCGATGCATTTGGCATGACCTGTGGCTCCCGTTCGGTGCGCTGCACCCGTCTGCGCAGGGTTCGGCCCATTGCCGCAACACCCGCAGCGAGCCTAATGTACGGCCATGAGTCGTGCCATCGTGACGCCACCGGCACGCAGCGCCACAGCGGCATACCGGATCGTCGCCGACCGACTCCGCGCCGAGATCGCCGCTGGCGCCTATCCCGCCGGTGTCGCCCTACCCACCGAGGCCGACCTGTGCCTCGAGCACGAGGTGAGTCGACAGACC
>JBEICS010000288.1:0-3444 GCA_040383925.1 Acidimicrobiaceae bacterium
CGGGTCTCGTGGTGGGCGCCGTCGTGCTGGGCATCGCCAGCGCCGGCGGCGACCTGATGTGGAGCCTGTGGGTGATCAAGTTCGCCCCGCCCGACCGGGTGGCCGACTACATGGGCCTGCACACGTTCTTCACCGGAGTGCGCGCCGTGCTGGCACCGCTCATCGCGTTCGTCGTGGTCGAGCACGTACCGCTCACCGCGGTGGCCATCGCGGCCGCTGTGATGATGGTGCTGGCGGCGCTGGTGCTGGTGCCCGAGGCCCGCGCCGAACGTTCGCTCAGGGCCGCCGATCGACCTTGAGTCCGATGTGGCTCGGGGCGGGCACCGGTGCAGGCTCCATCAGATCGTCGAGATACTCGACAGCGTCGGGCCCAGCCCCGGAATGCGCCCGCACGGCCAGCCAGGCCACCACCAACGTGGCCAACAGTTCGAGGCTGCGCTTGGGCCAACCGCCGCCGGCACCGAGCAGCGCGTCGATCTGGTGCAGCGAGATGGCCCGCACCACAGCAAAGGCCACCACCACCACGACCGCTGCCACCACCGGCAGGGCCCGCCGCCACACCCGTCGCAGCAGATAGGTCGCGGCGACGACGACGACGATGCTGAGCAGGCCGATCAGGGCGATGACCGCAGCCTGCACGGGACGGCGGTTGTCGTACCAGCCCTGCGACCGGGCGACCGCACGCACCTTTTCGCTCACCAGTGTCTGCAGATCGAGTTGCTTGTTGGCGGCGAGCGCCAGCATCAACACACCCACCAGCAGCCACAACCGACCGAGGGTGCGCTGGTCGGCTGCCTCGCGAGAGTCGACTCCGTCGAGCAGCCGTGCGTTCGCGAGGTACCGCCGCATCGCGGCGAAGGAAGCGATGGCTGCCACGACGTAGGCCACGGCGACCAGCCATCCGCCGATGGTGGGGTCGTCGACGCCCATCGTCCACGTCTCGTCGAGCGCGAGCAGCCGTTCGGCCAAGGCATGCACGAGGTCGAGACTAGGCCCGGCAAGTCGACTAGAAACAGCACATGGCCCGCACCGTGCACCTCATCCGTCACGGACAGTCCGAGTTCAACAGGGTGTGGGACGTAGAGGGACGCGACCCGCTCATCCGCGACGCGCCGCTGTCGGAGGTGGGCCACGAGCAGGTCCGCGCCGCCCGCGATGCAGCCCTGGCACTGGCACCCGACGTGGTCATCACCTCGCCGCTCAGCCGGGCCGTCCAGACCACTCTCGGGCTGTTCGGTGGCAGTGGCGCGCGCATCGAGGTGAGCCCACTGCACGCCGAGCGGATCACCAACACCGACGACATCGGCTCACCGCCGCACGTGCTGGCCGAGCGGTTCCCGCACCTCGACTTCGCCCACCTGCCGGCGGTGTGGTGGCACGACGGCCCACTCGACGACGTGGGGGTTCCGGTGGAGCCGGGCCGCCACTTCTATCCGCGAGTCGAATCCTGGATCGAGGCCGTGCACGCCCGAACCGAGGACCGCATCGTCATCGTCGGCCACGGCACGTTCTTCCACGCCGTCCTCGGCCGCCACCTGGCCAACTGCGAGATCGCCCCTGCCCCGCTACCACTGGAGTTGCGATGACCACCGAAACATCACTCGATCCCGATGTCGACGGCCCGGTCGTCGACCCCGACCAGCGCATCGTCGACCCGCACCACCACCTGTGGCCCGACGGCGGTGCGCTCCCCTACTCGCTCGACGACCTGCACGCCGATGCGTTCGGCGCGGGGCACCGGGTTCAGCGCACGGTGTTCGTCGAATGCCATGCCGCGTACCGCACCGATGGGCCTGCGCACCTGCGCCCGGTGGGCGAGACCGAGTTCGTGGCGGGCGAAGCGCACCGCGATCCGCGGCGCCTGATCGGCGGCATCGTCGCCCATGCCGACCTCACCGACCACGAGCATCTCGACGAGGTACTCGACGCGCACACCGACGCAGCGGGCGGGTTGTTCCGCGGCATCCGCCACGCCGGTTCGCACGCCATCGATCCGGCACCCCTGATGATTCCGGGCCGCGCCCCCGCAGGGCTGTACGCCGACCCGGCGTTCCGTCGCGGGGTGGCGCACCTCGGTGCCCGTGGCCTCACCTACGACACGTGGCACTACCACTACCAGAACCGCGAGTTCCTCGACCTCGCCCGCGCCGTTCCCGACACGCTGTTGGTGCTCGACCACTTCGGCACTCCCCTGGGGGTGGGCGAGTACGCGGGTCGCCGCGACGAGATCTTCGCGGCGTGGAAGGACGACATCGCCGACATCGCCCGGTGCGAGAACGTGGTGGCGAAGTTGGGTGGCCTGGCCATGCCCGACAACGGGTTCGGCTGGCACGAGACCGGCGCTCCCACCAGCGACGAGTTCGTGGCTGCGCAGGCCCGCTACTACCTGCACACCATCGAATGCTTCGGCCCCGAGCGGTGCATGTTCGAGTCGAACTTCCCGGTCGACCGGTTCTCGCTCGGCTACCGGGTGCTGTGGAACGCGCTGAAGAAGATCGCCGCGCCGTTCTCGGCGTCCGAGCGCGACGCGATGTTCTGCGGCACCGCGTCGCGGGTGTACCGCCTCGACGCGTAGCGCGAGTGGCAACCCGTCGCGGTCAGCGACCCGTCCAGTTCGGCGGGCGCTTCTCGGCGAACGCCTTCGGGCCCTCGATGAAGTCGTCGCTGCGCACGAGGCGCTTCACCGACTCGTACGGCACCTCCATCGACTCCTGCAGCGAGGCCATGTCGAGGCTGCGGTAGACGACGTCCTTGCTGGCGCGGATCGACAGCGGCGAACAGGCGATGATCTGACGCGCCCAGTCCATCGCCCGCTCCATCAACTGCTCGTGCGGCACCACCTCGTTCACGAAGCCGAGCTCGTAGCCCTCGGCGGCGCTGACGTGGCGGCCGGTGAGGATCATGCCCAGCGCACGCTTGGGCCCGATCTGACGGGGCAGGCGCTGCAGGCCACCGGCCAACGCGGCCAGGCCCACCTTCGGTTCGGGCAGTGCGAAGCGGGCCTGATCGGACGCGATGATGAGGTCGCACGCCAGCGCGATCTCGAACCCACCGCCCATCGCCACACCGTTCACCGCGGCGATGACCGGCTTGTCGAGGTCGAAACGCGACGTGAGGCCGCCGAAGCCACGGGGCATCGCCACCCGCTCGCCGCCCTCGGCCTGGTGGCGCAGGTCGTTGCCGGCGCTGAAGCCGCGGCCCTCGCCGGTGATGACGGCCACCCACAGGTCGTCGTCGGTGGCGAAGTGGTCGAACACCCGACCCAACTCGGCGTTGGCCGCCGGGTGGAGTGCGTTCAGCCGGTCGGGCCGGTTGATGCGCACGGTCATGATGTGGTCGGCGGTGTCGACGAGGCAGTACTCGGTGTCCATGCGCCGACCGTACCGCGCCGCGACGACACTGCGTCCCACCGTGGTTCCTCCCACTACGTTGCGCAGGTGAACG
>JBEICS010000289.1:0-3389 GCA_040383925.1 Acidimicrobiaceae bacterium
CGTCGATCGACAGCGTGACGGGCTCGCCCTCGCGCGGCGGAGTGCCGTAGTCGACGCCGTCGCGCAGGGCGCGCAACTCGTTCCAGATGATGGTCATGCCGTCTCCTCTGCCACGAGGCCGAAGTCGGTGGGGAACAACCGCAGTGCACTGCGCACCGGGTAGGGCGTGAGGCCGCCGAGCGCGCACAGCGAGCCGTGCTCGAGCACGTCGCACAGTTCGAGCAGCTGCTGATGGTTGGCGTCGCGCCGGGTGCCGGCCGAGATGCGGTCGATCAACTCGACCCCGCGGGTGGAGCCGACGCGGCACGGCGTGCACTTGCCGCAGCTCTCGGCAGCGCAGAACTCCATGGCGAACCGGGCCTGCACAGCCATGTCGACCGACTCGTCGAACACGACGATGCCGCCGTGGCCCAGCAGGCCGCCGGCCGCAGTGATGGCTTCGTAGTCGAGGGCGACGTCGAGACCGGCTCCGTCGAAATAGGCGCCGAGGGGCCCGCCCACCTGCACGGCGCGCAGCGCCTTGCCGCTGCGTGTGCCACCACCGAACCGGTCGATGAGGTCGCGCAAGGTGATGCCGAACGGCACCTCCACCAAGGCACCGCGTGCCACGTTGCCAGCCAACTGCACGGCCAACGTGCCCTTCGACCGGCCGACACCGTGCGCCGCATACGCGTCGCCACCGTTGGCAGCGATCCACGGCACCGAGGCGAACGTGAGGATGTTGTTGACGACCGTGGGCTTGCCGTACAGGCCTTCGATGGCCGGCAGCGGCGGCTTGAAGCGCACCAGGCCGCGCTTGCCCTCGATGCTCTCGAGCATCGAGGGCTCCTCACCCCAGATATAGGCGCCAGCGCCCACGCGGATCTCAACGTCGAACGACAACGCCTGCCCGGCGACCGACGAACCCAGCCAGCCAGCGGCCCGGGCGGCGTCGATGGCGGCCTGGGTGGTGGCGATGGCGTGCGGGTACTCGGAGCGGATGTAGATGACGCCGTGGGTGGCGCCCACCGCATGAGCGGCGATGGTCATGCCTTCCAGCAGGCAGAACGGGTCGCCCTCGAAGATCATCCGGTCGGCGAAGGTGCCCGAGTCGCCCTCGTCGCCGTTGGCCACCACGTACTTCGGCGTGGCCGGAGCGTTGGCCACGGTGCGCCACTTGATACCGGTGGGGAACGCTGCGCCGCCGCGGCCGCGCAGGCCCGAGGCCTCGATCTCGGTGAGCAGCTGATCGGGGGTCATCGCCAGCGCACGGCGCAGGCCGTCGTAGCCGCCGTGGGCGAGGTAGTCGTCGAGCGAACGAGGATCCACCACGCCGTGCCGAGCGAACGTGAGCCGGGTCTGTGCAGCCAGTTCGGTGATCGATTCGACCGCACCCAGCGCCAGGCGATGGTCGCCACCGTTGAGGAACCCGGCATCGAACAACGAAGCGACGTCGGCCGCCTCGACCGGGCCGTAGCCGTGGCGCACCCCGTCGATGTCGACCTCGACCAGCGGATCGAGCCAGAACAGGCCGCGTGAACCGTTGCGGACCACACGCACGTCGAGGTTGCGGCGAGCGGCTTCTTCGACGATCGCGGCAGCGACGTCGTCGGCACCGAGCGACAGAGCGATCGCGTCGCGAGGGACGAACACCGAGACGGTCATGATGCCCTCCGTACACGTGCGGCCACCTGGGTGACCTTGGCCTCGGTGAGTCGGCCCACCGGGTGGTCGTCGACGAGCAGAGCAGGTGAAGCGGCACACAACCCCAGGCAGTACACCACTTCGAGGGTGACCGAACCGTCGGCAGCCGTGGCGCCAGCCGCGCAGCCGAGCGCCGCTTCGAGCGAGGGCCACAGGTCGCGGCCACCGGCGGCCTGGCACGACTCGGCCTGGCACACCTTCACGTGATGCTGCCCACCGGGCTCGGTGCGGAAGTCGTGGTAGAAGCTGATGACGCCGTGCACCTCGGCCCGCGACAACCCGAGGGCCTTGGCGATGGGCCGCACGGTGGCCGGCGGGATGTAGCCGAGGCTGTGCTGGAGGTGGTGCAGCACGACGAGCAAGCGGGTGTGGTCGCGGCCACCGGCCTCGAGCGCTGCATCGACGGCAGCGGCCTGATCGGCAGGAAGCGGCGGAACCTCACGTTTGGGTCGTCGAGCGATAGGTGTGTCGCTCACGGGGATCCTCCACACTCCGATGGGCGTGCACCGTTGCACCCCAAGACAAGACGACTGTACCGGTTTGACCCTCACGCGTTCATGTCGTCAGGTGACCGGCGGGTTACCGGCACCTGACGGCTCGGGATCACAACGAATCGGCGAACGCCTTGATGTCGCGGATGGTGGCGTGGAACACCTCGGGGATGGCCGCCTCGAACAGGCAGTCGCCCGCGTGGCAGGTGCCGTTCACCGTTCGCGCCGCCACCGGCACGCCGGCCGCGGCCAACTTGCGGTAGTACGCCAGGCCCTCGTCGCGCAGCGGGTCGAGTTCGTTCACCGAGATGACGTGCGGCGGCAGGCCGGCGAGGTCGTCGAGCGATGCGTGGTACGGCCAGGCCAGCGGGTTCGTGGCGCTCTCGCGCGAGGGGTCGTACAGCATCGCCATCACGCCCATCTGCTCGCAGCTGAGGAAGTAGCCGTCGTTCTCGAACAGCGACGTCAACTCGGGCACCGGCGACTCGTACGCGTTGGAGATGTACGGGCACTGCGCGTACACGCCGGCGATGAGGTCGAGGTGCCCCTGCCGCTTGGCCTGCAGCGTGGTGGCGAGCGTGAGGTTGCCGCCGCCCGACTCTCCCGACACGACGATCTTGCTCACGCCCAGGCGGTCGCGCTGGTCGGCGAACCACAGCAGCGCCGATGTGCAGTCGTTCAGGCCGGCCGGGAACGGGAACGGCCCCTGCTTGCCGCTGGCGTTGCGGAACTCGACACCGCACACCACCATGCCGGTGGCCGCCAGCTTGTCGCGCCAGCGCTGGTATCCCCCGCCCGACGCCTCGAGGATGGTCATGCCACCGCCGTGCAGGTGCAGCAGGCCGGGCAGCGGACCCGACGCCTGCTCGGGGCGGTGCAGGTACAGGGTGATGTCGTTGCCATCGATGCCGCGGATCACCTCGACCGAGCGCACGACCCCCTCCACCGGGGCGAGGTCGGTGGTGAGCATGCCGAAGAGCATGTCGTACCCGCTCTCGGCGATGGCGTTGAACTCGTGCAGCTGTTCGATCGGGGTGTCGACCGTGACCGGCTGCGGCGGGGTGCGCTCGGCCAGGCCGATCGGGATCATCGCCGCAACCATGCGCGGGTCGGAACGCGGATCGTCTCCCAGCGTCAGGTCGGGATTGCCGAGTCGGCCCGGAAGATTCGGGTTCGTCATCACTGCCTCATTTCCCCATGGCGGCCCCACGCCGC
>JBEICS010000290.1:0-3375 GCA_040383925.1 Acidimicrobiaceae bacterium
CCGCACCTTCGGGAGCCTCACCCTCGGCGCCGCCCTGGTCCTTGTAGTACTCGGCCCAGGCGGCTTCGCGCTCGGCATCGTCGGTGCCAGCGGTCCAGTTGCCCTGCTCGTCGACGGCGAAGTGCTGGCGGTACTCCTCGGCCAACTCGCCACCCTCGGCGGCCTGCTTGATCGACAGGCTGATGCGGCGCCGGGCCAGGTCGAGGTCGATGATCTTCACCCACAGCTCTTCACCCGGGGTGACGACCTGCTCGGGCGAGTCGACGTGGTGGGCGCTCATCTCGGAGATGTGCACCAGACCCTCGATGCCCTCGCCCACCTGGACGAACGCACCGAACTGCACCAGCTTGGTGACACGGCCGTAGACCAGCTGGCCCACCTCGTGCGAGCCGGCGAACTCCTGCCACGGATCCTGCTGGGTGGCCTTCAGCGACAGGCTGATGCGCTCGCGGTCGAAGTCGACATCGAGCACCTGCACCGTGACGGGGTCGCCCACGGCCACGACGGCACCCGGGTGGTCGACGTGCTTCCACGACAGCTCGCTGACGTGGATGAGGCCGTCCATGCCGCCGAGGTCGACGAACGCACCGAACGACACGACGCTCGACACGACACCCTCGCGGATCTCGCCCGGCTTGAGGTTGGTGAGGAAGCTGTCGCGGCTCTCCTTCTGCGTCTCTTCGAGGAACGCACGACGGCTGAGCACGACGTTGTTGCGGTTCTTGTCGAGCTCGATGATCTTCGCCTGCACGGTCTTGCCCACGTACGGGGCGAGATCGCGCACACGGCGCAGTTCGACGAGCGATGCCGGCAGGAAGCCACGCAGACCGATGTCGACGATGAGGCCACCCTTGACCACTTCGATGACCGGGCCCTCGACGGTGCCCTCGGCCTCCTTGATCTTCTCGATCGTGCCCCACGCCCGCTCGTACTGGGCGCGCTTCTTCGACAGCAGCAGGCGGCCTTCCTTGTCCTCCTTGGTGAGGACGAGGGCCTCGATGCGCTCGCCGAGGCTGACGACCTCGTGCGGGTTCACGTCGTTACGGATGCTCAGCTCGCGGGCGAGGATGACGCCCTCGCTCTTGTACCCGATGTCGAGCAGCACTTCGTCGCGGTCGATCTTGACGACCTCACCCGAGACGAGTTGGCCGTCTTCGACGTCGACCATGGTGCCGTTCACCCAATCGGCGAACGACACGTCGTTCTCGGTGATGGCACGGGCGGGGGCTGCGGCCTCCTCGGTGCTGGTGTCGGAGGAGGAAGTGGTGATGTCGGACAAGGAACTGACTTTCGAGAAGGGGACGGAAACCGGGTAACGCGCGAACCGCCCCACGGAAGGGACCCGGGAACGATACCAGTTCAGGTCGCAGAGTGCGAGGGCCGAACGCCGACCACCAGGAACTCCGGCTCCTCGACGGTAGGAGCCCGGTCGCCGTAGGCCCCCGGCTCGACGCTCGCGACCGACAGCACGTCGAGGCCGCACACCCGGAACAGCAGGCGCAGCTCACGCGGGGTGTAGCAGCCGGTCCACAGATCGACCTCCACGGCACGGCCCGATTCGTCGCGCACCTCGGTGCGTTCGTGCTGCACACCGGCATCGGCGTCGAACGCGGCGTCGATCTGGTACTTCACGGCGAAGTACGAGTTGAACGCCGACAGCGCCACCCGCCCGCCGGGCAGTAGCGCCGCAGCGATACCGCGCAGCACCTGCTCGTCCTCCCCCGCCCCGGTCTGCAGGCCGAACGCGCCCTGGCACAGACAGATCACGGCGTCGAAACGGTCGTGCAGGTGCGAGGCACCGCCCAGCGCCCTGGCGTCGAGCACCTCGAACGTCGCCCCGACGGGAGCCACTGCGGACGCCAGCTCGACGAACCGCCGGCTGATGTCGACCCCGTGCACCTCGATGCCGCGGCGGGCCAGTTCGTGGGCGTGGCGCCCCGGCCCACAGCCCACGTCGAGCACCCGCATGCCCGGTCGTAGCCCCAGCACCCGCACCAGGTGGTCGACCTCCTGCACGGTGCCCTTGGTGAACGAGTAGCGCAGATAGGCCGTGCCGAGATGATCGGCGATCGGCTCGAACCAGTGCGACGGCGTCGCAGGTTCGGGCGCCGTCATGACTTGGCGTCGGCCCAGGTGTCGCCCCAGGCCACGTTCACCTCGAGCGGCACGTCGAGTTCGGCGGCGTGGCGCATGATGTCGATGACCTGCGGGCCCACCTCGTCGCACTCGTCGAACGGCACCTCGACGATGACCTCGTCGTGCACCTGCAGCACCACCCGCGCCCGACGTTCGGTGGCGGTGAGCGCCTCGTCGATGCGCACCAGGGCGACTTTGAAGATGTCGGCGGCCAGACCCTGGATGCCGGCATTCATCGCCTGGCGTTCGCCGGCCTGACGGATGCGGAAGTTGGGGTTCGACAGCTCGGGGATGGGCCGCCGACGGCCGAACAGCGTCTCGGTGTAGCCGCGCTCGCGGGCCTCGGCCACCGTGGCGTCCATGTAGGCCTTCACCTTGGGGAACGCCGTGAAGTAGGCGTCGAGGATGACGGCCGCTTCGTCGGTGGCGATGCCCAGCCGCTGAGCCAGTCCGTAGGCCTCCATGCCGTAGGCCAGCCCGTAGCTGACCATCTTCGCCTTCGACCGTTGCTCGATGGTGACGTCGCCCGGGTCGACCCCGAACACCCGGGCCGCCGTGGCGTTGTGGATGTCGCGGCCGCTGGTGAACGCCTCGACCAGGCCGGGGTCGCCCGCCAGGTGGGCGATGCAGCGCAGTTCGATCTGGTTGTAGTCGGCCACCAGCAAGCGGTGCCCGGCCGCCGGCACGAACGCCTTGCGGAACAGGCGGCCCTCCTCGCTGCGCACCGGGATGTTGTGCAGGTTGGGCTGGTCGCTGCTGAGGCGGCCCGTGCGGGCGACGGTCTGGTTGAACGTGGCGTGGATGCGGCCGTCGGGCGCCACCTCGGCCAACAGGCCCGTGCCGTAGGTGCTGCGCAGCTTCTCGACCTCGCGATACGCCAGCAGCGGCTCGATGAACTCGGGCCACTCGTCGCGCAACTTCTCGAGCGTGGCCGCGTCGGTGCTGTAGCCGGTCTTGGTCTTCTTGCCCGGGGTGAGGCCACGTTCGGTGTAGAGGATCTCGCGCAGCTGCACCGGCGAGTTGAGGTTGAACGGCCGGCCGACCACACGTTGCAATTCGGCGCCGAGGCGTTCGACCTCGGCGGTGAGCTTCGCGTTCAACTGGCGCAGTTCGTCGACGTCGACCGCGATACCGACGTGCTCCATCTTGGCCAGCACCGCCACCAGCGGGTTCTCGATGGCGCGGTACAGATCGGCCATGCCCTGCTGCTCGAGCGCCACCTCCAGCACGTCGGCCAGG
>JBEICS010000291.1:0-3297 GCA_040383925.1 Acidimicrobiaceae bacterium
GGGCCGCGATCCTGTCCTAGCCTGCTGCGCGTGGCAGCGCTGCCGTTCTTCACGCTCAACGGCATGACCGCCGACCTCGAGCGCATCGAGGCTGCCCTCGTCGCGTCGGTGCGTACGCCCGACGCCGACCTGAACGAGATCGCCTCGCACCTCCTCGTCGCCGGCGGCAAGCGCTTGCGGCCGGTGCTCAGCCTCGTCGCTGCACAGGTGGCGGGTGGCCCGGCCACCGACGATGCAGTGCAAGGTGGTATCGCCTGCGAGCTGGTGCAGACCGGTTCGCTGTACCACGACGATGTGATGGACGAGGCGCCCACCCGCCGTGGCGTCGAGACGGTGAACGCGAAGTGGGGCAACCTGCAGGCCATCCTCGCCGGCGACTTCCTGCTGTCGCGGGCGTCGGAGATCGCGGCCTCGCTCGGCACCGAGGTGGCGGCGCTGCTGGCCCGCACCATCGGTCGGCTGTGCGAGGGCCAGATCGAAGAGTTGCGCCACACCTACAACGTGGCCCGTCCCGAGAGTTCGTACCTCTCCTCCATCGCCGGCAAGACCGCATCGCTCTACTCCACCTCGGCACGCATCGGTGCCATCGTCGCCGGCCTCGACCGGTCGTTGGTCGACGCCCTCACCGAGTACGGCGAATCGTTCGGCATGGTGTTCCAGATCGTCGACGACCTGCTCGACGTCACCGCCACCGACGACCAGTTGGGCAAGCCCGCCGGGCACGACATGGTGGAGGGCGTCTACACCCTGCCGGTGCTGCGCACGTTGCAGACCGGTGGCATCGCTGCCGCATCGTTGCTCGACATCCTCGGTCGTCCGCTCGGTTCGGCCGAACGCGAGAAGGCACTCGAGATCGTGCGGGCGCACGGCGGTATCGAGTCGGCGCTGGGCACCGCACGCGAATGGGCCGACCGTGCCGTCGAGGCGTGTGCCTCGCTGCCCGAGTCGCCGGCCACCTCGGCACTGCGGGCAGCCCCGGCTTCGCTGCTCGCCGGTCTCGGCTGACGCCACACCGCTCGACGTGCGGCGGCGCTCAGGCGTCGGGAGCGAAGCGGGCCAGCCGCGAGGCGATGCCGAACAACGTCTCGGCCGGGCCGAGATCGTCGGGCCGCAGCGCATTGGCGGCGAACCGCGCCAGCACCTCGCCGGCGCGCCCCGAGCCTGTCGCAGCGCGAGCCGTGCGACGCACCACCGCTGGGTGCGCGAGGGCGCGGGCGCCGAGACGGGCGAGTTTCCAGTAGTCGCCGTAGGTCTCGGCGAGCAGGCGCGGGTAGCGCTGCAGCGCAGTGGGCCCTCCCTCGCCGAGCGCGTCGATCAGCACATCGGCCGCCAGCAACCCGCTCTCGAGTGCGTACTCGATGCCGTTGCCCAACACCGGACTGCCGGTGCCGGCAGCGTCGCCGACCACCACGAACGTCGGCCCGGCCTTCGGTTCCACCGAACCACCCATCGGCAGCCGCCCGACCGCTGGCGCAGCCTCTGGTGCCGCCGGGTCGAAGCCCCACCGCTCGGCCACACGTGCGGCCCAGGCCTCGAGCAGCCGGGCGGTGTTCACGCCGCGGAAGTCGCGGGCGGTGCTGAGCAGCGTGACGCCCACGTTCACGGTGCCGTTGCCGAGCGGCACCACCCAGCCGTAGCCGGGGATGGGCGTGCCCTCGCGGTCGGTGAGTTCCAGACCGATCTCGACGCGGCTGTCGTCGTGCCGAGCCGCGGGGTAGTAGCCCCGGATGGCGGTGCCGTAGGGCCATCCGCGCGTGCGGGAGGTGCCGAGGGCACGGCCGAACGTGCTGTTGGCCCCGTCGGCCACGACGAGGAACCCGGCGCGTAGCTCGCGTACGTCGCCGACGGCCGAGCGCACCACGGCGCCGCGCACGAACCCGCGCTCGACGATCGGCTCCACCGCCTCGTGCCCGTCGAGCAACGTGGCGCCCGCGGCCACGGCATGCGCGGCGAGACGCTCGTCGAGGACTCGCCGCGGCACGGCCGCACCGACGACGCCGTACTCCGGATGGTGCGGCCACGCGAATTCGCGCGACCGGGTGCCGGCCGAGATGCGCAACCCCGAGGTGATGTGCGCATCGTCGAGCACGGAACCCGCGCCCAGGCGGTCGATCGCCGCAACGGCTCGGGGGGTGAGCGAGTCGCCGCACGCCTTCGAGCGCGGGAACGACCGACGTTCGAGCACCACCACGGTGGCCCCGTGCTCGGCCAGGCGGCGCGCCACGGCTGCACCGGCGGGGCCGGCGCCGACGACGAGGACGTCGGCGATGTCGTTCATGTGGGCGAGCCTAGGGCCCGCTCAGCCGCAACGGCTCAGGGTGCGCTGCCCTCGACCGGAGCTGTGCCGACGCCGATGGAACCCTCGATCATGTCCTTGGTGTTGGCCATGGTGATCGAGCCGTCCTCCATGCCCAACCAGGCCGGCGCCTCGGGGCTGCACCAGGTCTCGTACTCCTCGGCGTAGTCGGCCGTGGGGTCGGCGCCACCGAGCGTGTACCGCTCGTGGCACACGACGGCCAGGATCTGGGCATCGGTGAGCGCGCCACCGGTGGAGGCGCCGAAGTTGGGCATCGCCCCACGGCCACCCGTGAGGTGCGCGCCACCCGGTCGATCGGGGTTGCCGTACACGCTGACCCCGGCGTTCTGGTACTCGCCGGTACCGAAGTAGACGTAGCGGAGCTGGTCTTCGATGTGCGGGAAGGTCTTCAGCACCTCGCCGCCTGCGAAGGCATAGCCGATGCCGCCTTCGCCAGCGGTGCCGTGGCAACCCGAGCAGGCGTACTCGGTGTAGATGACCGCGCCGTTGCCGATGGGGCCCTCCACCTTCTCGGGTCGTGGTGTGAGGCCGCGGGCGTACATGAGCACCCAGATGGGCAACAGGCTGAGGGTGGCCATGGCCCAGAACGGGATCTTCTTGCGCGACTTCGCCGCGGCGATGACGGGCGGGTCGGGTGTGGGCGGCGGGGGAGCGGCAGGCGCTGCTTTGGCGGGTGCGGCCTTCGCTGCGGCGGCGGGCGCAGCCGATGCGGCAACGGCCGGGGCCGACGAAGCGGAAGGGGCAGCGCCATCGGCCGGGGCAGGTTCGCCGGCCGCCTTGGCCTTGGCGGCCTGGCTGCGCTTCAGGAGATGCTCGGGGATCTCGGTCACGTCAGAGAACGATAGACGCCCGGACGGCGCGAACGGGAATCTGTCGAACTCGCAGCCCCTATCACGCGCGTCACATCGTGCACGATCGCACAACACCCCTCCCCACCCCCTCGGGCGTGGTAGACCGACGTCTGCACCGTCAGTGACACC
>JBEICS010000292.1:0-3270 GCA_040383925.1 Acidimicrobiaceae bacterium
ATCGTGGTCGAGATGATGTGGGGCCTGTCGTTCGACAAGCCCGTGCGCCACCTGCGCGAGTACCTGTCGGTGATGATGCCCTTGCTCGAGGGCCAGCCGGTGGGCTTCCAGGGCGACGATTACCGGGTACAGGGTGCGGTCACCGTGAACGGTGGCTCGCGGCCGTCGGTGCTGGTTGCTGCGCTGGGCACCCAGATGCTGAAGGTCACCGGCACGCTGGCCGACGGCACCTCCACCTGGTGCACCGGCCCGCGCACGCTGGCCGACCACACCATCCCGACGCTTCGCCAGGCTGCCGCCGATGCAGGCCGGCCCGCACCGCGTGTCGTGGCGGGCGTGCCGGTGTGCGTCACCGACGACGTCGACGCCGCGCGGGTGCGCGCGTCGCAGGTGTTCGCCATCTACAACACGCTGCCGAGCTACAAGGCGATGATGGAGAAAGAGGGCGTGGCCGGCCCGAGCGATCTCGCGGTCGTCGGCACCGAGGCCGAGGTGGTCGACCAGCTCCGCGAGTTCGGTGCCATCGGCGTCACCGACCTCAACGCCGCCGTCTTCCCCGGCAACCCCGAGGAAGCCGCCCGCACCCGCGCGGCGCTGCGCTCGCTGCTCTAGCCATGGCCGCATACGAGGGCTACCACGCGGTGTCGGTGGAGGTGGTCGACGGCATCGCCACGGCCACCATCGACAACGGGCCGGTGAACCTGTTCGACCGCACGCTGTACCCCGACATGGTGCGCCTCGCCGGTGATCTGGCGGCCGACGACGATGTGCGCGTCGTGGTGCTGCAGAGCGCCAACCCGGCGTTCTTCATCGCCCACTTCGACGTGTCGCTCATCCAGCACATCCCCACCGGCATGGTCATGCCCACTGAACTGAACGACTTCCACGCCATGTGCGAGGCGTTCCGCACGATGCCGAAGGCCACGATCGCGGTCATCGAGGGCCGCGTGGGTGGTGGCGGCAGCGAGCTGGCGCTCAGTTGCGACATGCGGTTCGCGGCGCTGCCGTCGGAGGGTCGGTCCGGTGCGGTGTTCAACCAGCCCGAGGTGGCCCTCGGCATCCTGCCCGGGGGCAGTGGCACGGCGCGCCTGCCGCGCCTGGTGGGCCGGTCGCGTGCGCTCGAGGTGATCCTCGGCTGCGACGACATCGACGCCGCCACGGCCGAGGCGTGGGGCTGGGTGAACCGGGCGCTGCCCGCCCACGAGGTGCGGCCGTTCGTCGCCCGCCTCGCCCGGCGCATCGCCGGGTTCCCGCCGCACGCGGTGGCAGCGGCGAAGGCAAGTGTGTTACGGGCCGAGAAAGAGGTGGTGCCCGACCTGCTGGCCGAGGCCTACGCCTTCAACGGCACGCTCGGTCACGACGCCACCCGCCACGCCCTGCAGGCGTTCCTCGACCGTGGCGGCCAGACCGTCGAGGGCGAGAGCCGCCTCGGCGACCTCGCCACCGAACTCAGCTGAGCGACACCGGCGTGCCGCCGCCCTGGTAGGGCTTGTTCACCAGGTCGAAGAAGTCGTTGCCCTTGTCGTCGACCACGATGAAGGCCGGGAAGTTCTCGACCTCGATCTTCCACACCGCTTCCATGCCCAGTTCGGCGTACTCGAGCACGTCGACCTTGGTGATGCAGTCCTGCGCCAACCGGGCCGCCGGGCCGCCGATGGACCCGAGGTAGAACCCGCCGTAGGCCTTGCAGGCATCGGTGACCTGCTTCGAGCGGTTGCCCTTGGCCAGCATCACGAAGCTGCCGCCGGCGGCCTGGAACTCGGCGACGTAGCTGTCCATGCGGCCCGCCGTGGTGGGGCCGAACGAGCCGCTGGCCATGCCCTCGGGGGTCTTGGCCGGCCCGGCGTAGTAGACGCAGTAGTCCTTCATGTACTGCGGCAGCCCGTCGCCGGCATCGAGCCGTTCCTTGATCTTGGCGTGGGCGATGTCGCGGGCCACCACCATCGGACCGGTGAGCATGACCCGGGTCTTCACCGGGTACTGGCTCAGCATCCGGCGGATCTCGTCCATCGGCTGGTTGAGGTCGACGTGCACCACGGCCGCGCCGGCCTCGTCGAGGTGCTGGTGCTCGACATCGGGAAGGAAGCGGGCGGGGTCGGTCTCGAGTTGCTCGAGGAAGATGCCCTCGCGGGTGATCTTGCCCAGTGCCTGGCGGTCGGCGCTGCAGCTGACGGCCATGGCCACCGGGCAGCTGGCCCCGTGGCGGGGCAGGCGGATGACGCGCACGTCGTGGCAGAAGTACTTGCCGCCGAACTGGGCGCCGATACCGGTCTGCTGCGACAGCGCCAGCACCTTGGCCTCGAGCTCGACGTCGCGGAAGGCGTGGCCGAGGATGCTGCCCTCGGTGGGCAGCGTGTCGAGATAGCGGGCGCTCGCCAACTTGGCGGTCTCGACCGCCATCTCGGCCGACGTGCCGCCGATGACGACGGCGAGGTGGTACGGCGGGCAGGCCGCGGTGCCGAGCGTCTTCATCTTCTCGAACAGCCACGGCAGCAGCGTCTTGTCGTTGAGCAGCGCCTTGGTCTCCTGGAACAGGTAGCTCTTGTTGGCGCTGCCGCCGCCCTTGGCCATGAACAAGAACTTGTAGACGTCGCCGTCGATGGCGCTGATCTTGATCTCGGCCGGCAGGTTGTTGCCGGTGTTCTTCTCGTCGTACATCGTGAGGGGCGCCATCTGGCTGTAGCGCAGGTTCGATGTGAGGTAGGTGTTGTACACGCCGCGGGCGATGGCCTCCTCGTCGCCGCCGACACGATCGGCCGAGGCGGTGAACACGAACTGGCCCTTCTTCGCCTTCACGATGGCGGTGCCCGTGTCCTGGCACATCGGCAGCACGCCGCCGGCGGCGATGTTGGCGTTCTGCAACAGGTCGAGTGCTACGAAGCGGTCGTTGTCGCTGGCCTCGGGGTCGTCGAGCACGTTGCGCAGTTGCTGCAGGTGGCCGGGGCGCAGGAGGTGGGCGATGTCGCGCATCGCCTCCTGGGTGATGAGCGTGAGTGCCTCGGGTTCGACGCGTAGGAACGTGCCGAGCGGGGTGTCGACGGTGGACACGTGCTCGGTGGTGATGAGTCGGTACGGCGTGTCGTCGTGGCCGAGGGGGAGCAGTTCGCTGAAGCTGAACTCGGGCATGCGGCCAATCTACGGCAGTCCGAGTGCGCGACGGACTTCGGCGATCTCCTCCGGCGTGCTGGGGGTTCGTGGGGTGACGACGCCTTCTTGCACCAGGTAGCCGAGCCAACCGGCATTCACGTCGGGGTTGTAGTCGTCGATGCG
>JBEICS010000293.1:0-3258 GCA_040383925.1 Acidimicrobiaceae bacterium
CGGTGGTGCGCGTCTGGGGCTGAGGCCTCAGGTGACGGTGGCGGGGTCGCAGTTGCTGCCGCACACCACCACCACGACCCGCTCGCCCGGTTCGGGCACGTAGGCACCGCATCGCAACGCGGCCAGGGCGGCGGCACCGCCGGGTTCGGCCACGAGGCGGAGGTGCTGCCACAGGGCTCGCTGGGCGGCACGGATCTCGTCGTCGGGCACCAGGACGGCGACGTCCACGAAGTGGCGCACGATCGACCACGGCACCTCACCGAGGCGGCGGGCGCCCAGTGAATCCGACGCCACACCGGCCACGGTGACGGGCGTGGGAGCACCGGCTTCGATCGCGGCGTGCAGGCAGCGACTGGTCTCGGGTTCCACGCTCACCACCTTCACGCGGTCGCGCACCCAGGCGGCCTGGCCGGCCGTGAAGCCACCGCCACCGGTGGCCACCACCAGCGTGTCGTAGCCGCCGACCTGCTCGTCGAGTTCGGCGGCGAGCGTGCCCTGGCCGGCCACCACCAGCGGGTGGTCGTACGGGTGCACGGTGAGGGCACCGGTGGTGGCCTGCCGCTCGTCGGCCGCAGCCTGTGCGTCGTCGTACAGCCCCTCGACCACGTGCACCGTGGCACCGAACGAGGCGATGCGGTCGCGCTTCAGCGCCGGGCTGCTCGACGGTACGAACACCTCGGCAGGCAGGCCCAACCGCGCTGCGGCGTAGGCGACGGCGGCGCCGTGGTTGCCACCCGACGCGGCGATGAGCCCGGCGGCCGGCACCTCACCCGCCTCCTGCGCGGCGACGATGCGATTGAACGCTCCCCGCGGCTTGAACGAGCCGGTGTGCTGGAGCAGTTCGAGCTTCAGGATCGACGCAGTCGGCAGGCCCAGTTCGCCCGCATCGACGGGTAGCACCGGGGTGCGGCGGAGGTGGTGGCGGGTTCGGTGCAGGGCGGCGGCGATGTCGTCGGGCGTGACGGCGGGGTCGGTCATCATTGGCAGGGTAGCCACTATGGGCGCAGCGGTAACGTGTGGCCATGTCCGGAACCTCTGACACCCCAGTCGACATCAAGCCCCGTAGCCGCGACGTCACCGATGGCATCCAGAAGGCGCCGGCCCGCGCCATGCTTCGCGCCATCGGCATGACCGACTCCGACTGGGTGAAGCCGCAGATCGGCATCGCCTCGGCGTGGAACGAGGTCACCCCGTGCAACATGACGCTGCGCACCCTGGCCCAGTTCAGCAAGGAGGGCGTGCGCGCCGCCGGCGGCTTCCCGATGGAGTTCGGCACCATCACGGTCAGCGACGGCATCAGCATGGGTCACGAGGGCATGCGCGCCTCGCTGGTGAGCCGCGAGGTCATCACCGACTCGGTCGAGACCGTCGTCCACGCCGAACGCCTCGACGGCTTCATCGGCCTGGCCGGGTGCGACAAGAGCATCCCGGCCATGCTGATGGCGGCGGCCCGACTCGACCTCGCCAGCGTGTTCGTCTACAACGGCTCGATCATGCCGGGCGAGCACAACGGCGTGGCGCTCGACATCACCAGCGTCTTCGAGGCCGTCGGCGCGTGTGCACTCGGCAAGATCACCGAGGACGAACTCGGCGAGATCGAACGCAAGGCCTGCCCCGGAGAGGGAGCGTGCGGTGGAATGTTCACCGCCAACACGATGAGTTCCATCGCCGAGGCCATCGGCATGTCGCTGCCGGGCACCGCATCGCCGCCCGCCATCGATGCCCGTCGCAACGACGACGCCCGGCGTGCCGGCGAGGCCGTGGTGAACCTGCTGCGCCTCGGCATCACCCCGCGTCAGATCATGACCAAGAAGGCGTTCGAGAACGCCATCGCCGTCACCTCGGCCCTCGGCGGGAGCACCAACGCGGTGCTGCACCTGCTGGCGCTCGCCAACGAGGCCGGCGTCGAACTGCACCTCGACGACTTCAATCGCATCGCTGCAAAGGTGCCGCACATCGCCGACATGAAGCCGGGTGGCCGCTACCACATGAGCGACCTCGACCGCATCGGCGGTGTGCCGGTGGTGCTGAAGATGCTGCTCGACGCCGGGTTGCTGCACGGCGACTGCCTCACGGTCACCGGCAAGACGATGGCCGAGAACCTGGCCGAGCTGAACCCGCCCGCACCCGACGGTGTCGTGGTGCACCCGCTCGACAAGCCCATCCACGCCGAGGGCGGCATCGTCATCCTGTCCGGTTCGCTCGCACCGAAGGGTGCCGTGGTGAAGGTGGCGGGTCTCACCGACGACCAGATGCTGTTCGAGGGCACGGCTCGTGTGTTCGACGGTGAAGACGGTGCGATGGAGGCCATCATGACGGGCTCCATCCAGCCCGGGACAGTGCTGGTCATCCGTTACGAGGGGCCCAAGGGCGGACCGGGCATGCGCGAGATGCTCGCCATCACCGGGGCGCTGAAGGGCGTCGGTCGCGGCGCCGACTGCGCGCTCATCACCGACGGTCGCTTCAGCGGCGGTACGTGGGGGTTCTGCATCGGTCACGTGGCGCCCGAAGCTGTCGACGGTGGCCCCATCGCGCTGGTGCGCGACGGCGACACCATTCGCATCGACGTGCGCGACCTCGCGCTCGACCTGCTCGTCGACGACGACGAGCTCGCCAAGCGGCGTGCCTCGTGGGCACCCATTGCTCCCCGCTACACCAGCGGTGTGTTGGGCAAGTACGCCCGACTGGTGCAGGGCGCCGACACCGGCGCCATCACCAACACCCTCTGATCTGCCGCACTTTCGGATTTCTTCGTCCACGGGTTGCTCTACGAACTGGTGTTCGTGTAGGGTACTCGGTGTTCCGATCTTCCCCTCGGAACCAGATCGAACCCGTTCGGGTTCCCGTCATTTCGGTTGCTGGTCGCTCGCTGTGGTGCGGGTGTGTGGGGAGGTGCGTGTGAACACGGTTGCGTTGTCAGTATCTGCTGGGGGTGTCACATGCGTGACCCCGCTCGACCGGTTCCGTCGTATCGCCGACGCGGATGTGTCTGCGGTGGATGAGGTGGCGGTGGCGATGCTGCTGTCCGACGTGGCCGGGTTGCAGCGGTTCCTGCAAGCACGTGAGATCGACCTGAACCAGCGGCTCCGGCAGCTCGCGGCGCAGTGCCCCGGGGTGGATCCGACCGCGATCAACGCGCACGCCACAGGCCGCTCCGCCGGGGGCGCGGGCCGTGCTCTCGAACGCGCAGAGAACGCTGCGCAGGCTCCGGAGTTGAAGGCGTCGATGGATGAGGGGCGACTGTCGGGTGAGCATCTC
>JBEICS010000294.1:0-3152 GCA_040383925.1 Acidimicrobiaceae bacterium
GCAGCAGCACGTCGTCGCTGTCGCGGAGGTGTGCGGTGCCGGTACCGGCCATGTCAGTTGCCTCCTGCGGCCGCGCCCACCGTGGTCGGTGCGGCGGCGAGTCGTTCCTTGGCTGCCAGGTTCTCGGGGCTGCCCACCGGGTACCAGCACGCGTACAGGTGCGTGGGGTCGTCGGCGGCGGCCACGAGCGGTGGTGCCTCGTTGACGCACTGGTCGGTGGCGTACGCGCAGCGCGGAGCGAAGCGACAGCCCTTGGGTGGGTTGACCAGATCGGGTGGACGGCCCGGGATGGCGTGCAGACGGGTGTGGCTCGGGTCTTCGAGCTTGGGGATGCTCTGCAGCAGCGCTTCGGTGTAGGGCATCTTCATGTGTGTGAAGAGCCGGTTGGTACCGGCCTTCTCGACGAGCTTGCCGCCGTACATCACGGCGATCTCGTCGGTGTGGCCCGCCACCACGCCGAGGTCGTGGGTGACCAGGACGAGGCTCATGTTGCGCTCGCGCCGCTGCTCGCCCAACAGGTCGAGGATCTGGGCCTGCACGGTGACGTCGAGGGCCGTGGTGGGCTCGTCGGCGAACAGCGCGGTGGGGCCGCAGGCGAGGGCGATGGCGATCATCACGCGTTGGCGCATACCGCCCGACATCTCGTGCGGGTACTGCTCGAGGCGGCGCTTGGCCTCGGGGATGCGCACGTCGGTGAGCAGCTTCTCGGCGGTGGCCCAGGCGTTCTGCTTGGTCATGCCGAGGTGGATCTGCAGCGGTTCGGCGATCTGCTTGCCGATCTTCATCACCGGGTTCAGCGAGGTCATGGGATCTTGGAAGATCATCGCCATTTCCTTGCCCCACACGCTGCGCATCTCGTTGCGGCCGAGGTTGCCGATCTCGCGGCCCTCGAAGCGCACGCTGCCACCGCGCACAGTGCCGCGTGGCGGCAGCAGGCCCATGATCGAGCGCGACAGGATGGTCTTGCCCGAGCCGCTCTCGCCGACGATGCCGAGCGCTTTGCCGCGGTCGAGTGTGAAGCTCACTCCGTCGACGGCGCGGACGAGACCGCGCTCGGTCTGGAAGTGGGTGGTGACGTCGGTCAGTTCGAGCAGCGGGCCGTTGATGTCGCGGCTCGCTGCCTGGATGAGGTCGCTCATACGCCCGCCTGTCGGATGTCGAAGCGGCGACTCAATCCGTCGCCGATGATGTTGAACGAGAGCACGGTGAGGAACAGCATCAGACACGGGAAGATGGTGGCCCACCATGCGTCGTAGATCTTGGTGCGGTTCTCCTGGATGAGGGTGCCCCAGGTGGGGGTGCCGATCTCGAGGCCGAGGCCGAGGAAGGCGAGTGCACCCTCGGAGGCGATGAGGATACTGAGTGCCGTGAAGGCCACGGTGAGCATGGCCGGGATGAGGCTGGGCAGGATCTCGCGGAACATCACTCGTGCTGGCCTGGCGCCCAGGCTGCGGGCTGCCAGCACGAACTCGCGTTCACGCAACGACATGGTCTGGGCGCGCACGATGCGGGCCAGCGGTGCCGTGGCGAGGATGCTGAGCGCGAGCACGATCTGCCACTGGCGGGTGAGCCAGTTCAGCCACTCGGCGGTCTCCTTCACATCGTCGAGTCGGTTGACGAGCAGGATGGCGAAGAGAAGCGCCGGGATGGCGAGCAGGCAGTCGATGATGATCGACACCACCCGGTCGACCCAGCCGCGGTAGTAGCCGGCGAGGACACCGAGGAACCCGCCGGTGATGAGCCCGATGATCGTGGCGTACACGCCGATCTGCAACGAGTACTTGGCGCCGTAGATGCAGCGGGCGAACACGTCGCGGCCGAGTTTCTCGGTGCCGAACCAGGCCTCCCAACCCGGGCCGATGCCGTAGCGGGCGCCGCCTTTGATCTTGTCGTCGGGATAGCGGATGAACGGCAGGTAGTCGGCGAAGAAGGCGAGGAAGGTGAGCCCGACGAGGAACGTGACGGCAAAGATCATGCCGAACGTGGGTCGCTTGCGCTTCTTCCTCGGTGCGGTAGCCGCCGGCTCGGGGGCGGCAGGTGTAGGTGCCTCGGCAGGGGTGAGGGTTGCGGTCATGGTCGTGTCCTCAGGCGAGTGCGCGGGCGTGGCGGATACGGGGATCGAGTACCGCGTAGAGCAGATCGACCACCAGGTTCGTGAGCACCACGGTGATCACCAGGATTGCGGCGACGCTCTGCACGATGAAGAAGTCGCGGCTCAAGATGGCGACCACGAGGAGGTTGCCCATCCCGGGCATCGCGAAATAGCTCTCGACGATGAGCGCTCCGCCCACGATGCCACCGATCTGGCCACCCACGGCGGTGAGCAGCGACAGCAGCGAGTTGCGCAGCGCGTGCACCCACAGCACCCGGCGGGGTGGCACACCCTTGGCGCTGGCGAGGGTGATGAAGTCGGCCTGCAGGGTCTGCACCATGTCGCCGCGCAGGATGCGGGTGTAGATGGCGGCCAGCGGCAGTGCCAGCACGAGGACGGGTACGAAGAAGTTCTGGAAGTGCGCCCCGAGGTCTTGCCAGGGGTAGACCTTGTCGCCGATACGCGGAAACCATCCGCCGATGGTGAGCACGTAGTTGCCGAACGTGAACTCGGTCTTCTTCACCAAGATGAGGACGAGTATCGGTGCGAGCACGATGCCGGGAACCGAGACGAATCCGAAGGTGACGATGCTGGCGCTCTTGTCGAAGCGACCGTCACGCTTCCATGCCTGGCGCACGGCGAGCGGCACGCTGATGATGAGAGCCAGTACCAAGGCGTATATGCCCAGCAGCACGGTGACCATCACTCGTGACAGCACCAGCTTCGACACGTCCATCGAGTTCGGCTTGGAGAAGCCCATGTCGCCGGTGACGAAGTTGCCGAGCCAGTACAGGTACTGGACGATGTAGTTCTTGTCGAGCCGGTACTTGGCGGTGTACTCGGCGATCATCTCATCGGTGACGCTGCCGCCGAGCAGGGTGCGGGCGGGGTCGCCCGGCGCGTTGAGGCCGAGGCGGATCAACACCATCACGCCGAACGTGACGATGAAGAACACGATCGCGAATTGCAGAAGGCGTTGGAGTACGTAGCGCACGCTATGACCTCGGACTGAGTGGTGAACAGACACGACCCCCGGGGGCCGGGTGACGTCGGTGTCGAC
>JBEICS010000295.1:0-3131 GCA_040383925.1 Acidimicrobiaceae bacterium
TCAGGATCTTGCCACTGGGGTTGCGGGGCAGGGCGTCGATCCAGTCGACACTGGTGGGGCACTTGAACCGGGCCAGGCGCTCGCGGGCGTAGTCGATGATGTCCTGCTCGGTCACCTCCACACCGGGCTTGCGCACCACCATCGCCTTCGCGGTCTCGCCCCACTTCTCGTGCGGCACGCCGATGACGGCCACATCACCGATACCCGGGTGGCCCATCAGCACGTTCTCCACCTCGGCGGGATACACGTTCTCGCCGCCGCTCACGATCATGTCCTTCACACGGTCGTGGATGTACAGGTAGCCGTCGGCGTCGAGGTAGCCGGCGTCGCCGCTACGGAACCAGCCGTCGGCGTCGATGCTCTTCGCCGTCTCCTCCGGCATGTTCCAGTAGCCCTTCATCACCTGGGGCGAGCGGATCCAGATCTCGCCCACCTCACCCTGCTCGCAGTCGGCGAAGCTGTCGGTGTTGACGATGCGCACCTCCACACCGGGGCCGGGTAGGCCGCAGCTGCGCAGGCGGTGCCGGTTGGGGCCATTCACGTCGTGGTCGACCGGGGGCAGGTTCACCACCGCGCCGGTGGTCTCGGTGAGGCCGTAGGCCTGCCAGAACTTGCAGCCGAAGGTGGTGACGCTGCGGGCCAGCACCTCTTCGCTGATGGGCGAGGCGCCGTACACCAGCGTGTGCAGGCTGCTGAAGTCGGCCTGCTCGACCCCCGGCACCATGAGCATGAACTGCAGCACGGCGGGCACGAGGAAGCCATGGGTGATGCGCTCCTTGGCGATCAGGCCCACCAGCGCGCCCGGGTCGAGATCGCGCATCACCACCGTGGTGCAGCCCTCGTACATGCCGCCCGTCGCCCAGCCGCCGCCACCGATGTGGAACAGCGGCATCGCCGCCAGGTTCACCGAGTCGGGCGACAGCTCCCACAGTTCCCTCGCCATCGGCATCAGCGCGAAGAAGTTGTCGTTGCTGAGCATCACGCCCTTGGGCCGCCCGGTGGTGCCGCTCGAATAGAGCTGGAACGCCACGTCGTCGGGTGCGCTGGTTGCGCCGGGGTCGGTGGCGGGTTGGGCCGACACCGCCTCGTCGTAGTCGGCGAAGCCCTCAGCGCCACCGATGACCAGCACGGTGGTGGTGTGGGTGAGGTTGGGCACGATGGCGGCCAGCATGGGCACGAAGTCGGGGCCCACCACCAGCACCTTGGCCTGCGCGTCGTTCACGACGTACTCCACCTCGGGTGCGGCCAGACGCCAGTTCACGTCGACCGTGACGGCGTTCAGCAGTGCAGCGCCGTAGAACACCTCGAAGTGCTCGATGCCGTTCTTGTCGAGGAACGCCACACGGTCCTGGCTGCCCACCCCGGCGGTCGCCAACAGATTCGCCACCTGGCCCGATCGGCGGTAGAGGTCGGCCCACGACAGCCGGCGGTCGCCCAGGACCAGGCTCGGGTGCTCGGCCCGCTCGACCCCGTGAACGCGGATGATGTCGGCAATGGAAGTGATCGGCGTGTTCCCCATGCGCGAACAGTACCGATCTCGGCAATGGCCTGCGACCACCTGCTGGGCCAGACTGGCACGACGATGCACGCCGACGACCTGATCCCCACCGCCGACGGCACCCGGCTGCGCATCATCCGCCGTGGCCCCGCACCAGCCGAGGCCACCGGACCGTTCGTGCTGCTGGTGCACGGGCTGGCGTCGAACGCCCGCATGTGGGACGGCGTGGGTGAGGAACTCGCGGCGCAGGGCTATCGCAGCGCGGCCGTCGACCTTCGGGGCCACGGGCACAGCGACAAGCCCGACCACGGCTACGACTTCGACACCATCTGCGCCGATCTCGCCGATGTGCTCGATGCCCTCGGCGAGGAGCGGGCCGTGTTCGTCGGCCAGTCGTGGGGCGGCAACATCGTGGTGCACGCCGCGCACGCGCTGCCCCACCGGGTGATCGGCGCAGTGGCCGTCGACGGCGGGATGATCGAGCTGGCCGAGGTGTTCCCCGACTGGGACGACTGCGCCACGAAACTCCGCCCACCCGACCTCCGTGGCCTGAGCGCCACGCGACTCGAGGCCGGCGTGCGGGCCATGCACGGCGACTGGCCCGAGACCGGCATCGCCGGGTCGCTCGCCAACTTCGAGGTGCTCGCCGACGGCACCGTGCGAGCCTGGCTCACCCTGCCCCGACACCTGCAGATCCTGCGCGAACTGTGGGCGCACCGACCGTCGGCGATGTACCCGCACATCACCCGACCTGTCCTCCTGCTTCCCGCCGACTCGGGCGACGTGGCCTGGGCCCACGACAAGCACCTCGCCGTCGAGGCAGCACTCTCCGCGCTGCCGCACGGCCGGGTGGAGTGGTTCCGCCCCGCCCACCACGACCTCCACGCCCAGTTCCCCCGACGCTGTGCCGACGTCATCGTCGAGCACATCCAGAATGGTTTCCTCGTATGACCTCCACCCCGCTCCCCCGTCTGCTCACCATCATGGGTTCGGGCGAGACCGCTCCCACGATGATGAAGCACCACCGCGACCTCATCAACCGGCTCGGCACCGACGCACGGGCCGTGGTGCTCGACACCCCCTACGGCTTCCAGGCCAACGCCTCGGAACTGGCCACCCGCGCCCAGGAGTACTTCCGCCAGAGTGTGGGACACCCCATCGAGGTGGCCGGCCTCACCAGGGTGCACGGCGAAGACCCACTGGTGGTCGAGCAGGCACTCAACCGTGTGCGCGCCGCCGACTACCTGTTCGCCGGGCCGGGCAGCCCCACCTACGCGCTGCGCCAGTGGGCCGGCACCCAGGTGCCCGATCTGGTGCGCGCAAAGCTGCGCCACGGCGGTGGGGTGACGTTCGCTTCGGCCGCCGCCCTCACCCTGGGTCGCTTCACGGTGCCGGTGTACGAGATCTACAAGGTGGGCAACGACCCCACCTGGCTCGACGGCCTCGACGTGCTCACCGAGGTGAACCTGCCGGTGGCGGTCATCCCCCATTACGACAACAAAGAGGGCGGCCACCACGACACCCGCTTCTGCTACCTGGGTGAGCACCGCCTGCAGACGCTCGAGTCGATGCTGCCCAGCGGGGTGCACGTGCTGGGTGTCGACGAGCACACCGGCGTGGTGCTCGACCTCGA
>JBEICS010000296.1:0-3075 GCA_040383925.1 Acidimicrobiaceae bacterium
GAGGTTGGCGCTCTGGAAGTCGCCGTGCATCAGCGTGAGGGGCACCGGTGCCGGACGGTGGCTGTCGAGCCAGCCGGCCATGTACCGCATGATCGGCAGGTCTTCGATGTGCGCATCTGCGGTGCGGCGCCATTCGTCGATGCGGGCCGTGAGGTACGCATCCCAACTGGCCGGCCGCTCGAGCTGGCGGGGCAGCGCCTCCACCGGGATGGCATGGAACGAGGCCAGCGCCTCGGCCAGTCGTTCGGGGAGCCCCTCGAGCGACCCCCCGGCGGCCACGTGCGGCAGGAACGAGGTGGACTCGCTGAAGTCGATGACGAGGGCCTTGGTACCGAGCGCCTCGCCCGTGGCATCGAAATGGCGGGCACGCGGGGTGCGGATGCCGTGGTCGCCGAGCACTCGCAGCAACTCCCACTCCTGCTCGCGGTCGGTGTGGATGAGGATCTTGTCGGCAGGCGGATCGCCGCGCAGCACCAGGACGTGGCGTCCGCCGTCGTGTTCGACGACGGCCTTGGCGAGCAGGCGGCTGTAGCCGCCGGTCATCACCTCGTACGAGCTGACGCGCACGTTGCGCCAGTCGGGCTGCTGGCGGGCGAGGAACTCGCCGAGCAACTCGGGCATGGTCGATGGATCGAGCATTGGGCACCCCCTGTGTCCGGAGCGACACCGTAGACCCGGCAGGGACCCCGTGGAAAGGGCGACGACTCGCTAGATGGTGGGCACTTCGACGTAGCGGCCGAACACACCGGCCATCGTGCCCATCATCTCGCCGAGTGTGGCGTAGACCTGGGCCCCCTCGATGAGGGCCGGCATCAGGTTCACCTCGGGGTCGGCGGCCTCGGCGGCCAGACGGGCCAATGCCGCGTCGACCGCCGCCTGGTTGCGTTCGGCACGCACGGCATCGAGGCGCTTGCGCTGCTTGGCCTCGTCTTCGTTGGTGATCTCGAGCAGGTCGAGTTCGGCGTCGTCGTTGCCCTCGGTGAACCCGGTGACACCCACCACCACCCGCTCGCCGCTGTTGACCTTGCGCTCGAGGTCGTAGGCCGAGTCGGCGATGCGGCCCTGGAACCAGTTCTCCTCGATGCCGCGGATGCAGCCTTCGAGCATCGAACCCGAACCCAGTTCGTCGAGGTAGGCGAACAGTTCCTCGGCGCGGCGCTCCATCTCGTCGGTGAGCGATTCGACGAACCACGATCCGCCCAGCGGGTCGGCCACATGGGCCACGTTGGTCTCGTAGGCGATGACCTGCTGGGTGCGCAGCGCGATTCGGGCCGCTTTCTCGGTGGGCAGCGCCAGGGCCTCGTCCATCGAGTTGGTGTGCAGGCTCTGCGTGCCACCCAGCACACCGGCGAGCGCCTCGATGGCGGTGCGCACGATGTTCACCTCCGGCTGCTGGGCGGTGAGCGACACGCCCGCGGTCTGGGTGTGGAAGCGCAGCTGCATCGACCGGTCGAGATGGGCGCCGTAGCGCTCCTTCATCCAGCGCGCCCAGATGCGCCGGGCTGCCCGGTACTTGGCGATCTCCTCGAAGAAGTCGATGTGGGCGTTGAAGAAGAACGACAGCCGCGGCGCGAACGAGTCGATGGGCAGGCCGGCGGCGAGCGCCAACTCGACGTAGGCGAAGCCGTTCGCCAGAGTGAACGCCAGTTCCTCGGCGGCAGTGCTACCGGCCTCGCGGATGTGGTAGCCGCTGATGCTGACGCTGTGCCAGCGCGGCATCTCGGCCGCCGTGAAGGCGATGGAGTCGCGCACCAGACGCATGCTCTGGCGTGGCGGGAAGACGAACTCCTTCTGGGCCTGGTACTCCTTCAAGATGTCGTTCTGCAGCGTGCCGCCCAGTCGGCTGCGGTGCACCCCGGCCTGTTCGGCCTGGGCGATGAACATCGCGAAGATGGGCGCGGCCGGCGAGTTGATGGTCATCGACGTGGTGATGGCGCCGAGGTCGATACCGCGGTACAGGTCTTCCATGTCGGCCAGGGTGTCGATGGCCACACCGCAGCGGCCGACCTCGCCGAGCGACATCGGGTCGTCGCTGTCGAGGCCCAACAACGTGGGCATGTCGAATGCCGTCGACAACCCGTCGCCCCCGGCACGGATGATCTCCTTGAACCGCCAGTTGGTGTCGTCGGCCGTGCCGAAACCGGCGAACATGCGCATCGTCCACAACTTCGAGCGGTACATCGATGCGTACGGGCCACGGGTGTAGGGGTACACCCCGGGGTAGTCGCCCGACCCGTCGGTGGGGCCGTACACCGGCTCGAGCGGGATACCCGACATCGTGGAGTAGTCGGCATCGCGGGTGCGGGAGGCGTCGAACGCCTGTTGCCACTGGTCGCGCGGTGTGGTCATCGGGGCACCTCTGATCGAGATCGTGATGGGGGTGGTGCGTACTCTACGACCCATGGCCATTCCGTTCGATCTGGAGCAGACCGACCACCTGCTCACCACCACCCGCGCCGTGCGCAAGCGGCTCGATCTCACTCGTGCGGTGCCGCACGACCTGATCGTCGACTGCGTCCGCATCGCCGCCCAGGCACCTGCCGGCGGCAACGTGCAGATGTGGCGCTGGCTCATCGTCGACGACCCCGCGTTGAAGGCCGGCATCGCCGACCTCTACCGCCGCGCCTACGCGCCCTACATCGAGAGCCAGCGCAGCGCCGTGGCCACCGTGGGGCGCACCGACGCCAACGGCATCATGGAGTCGAGCGACCACCTCGCCAACATCCTCCACGAGGTGCCGGCGATGGTGATCCCCTGCTACATCGGCCGTCCCGACGCCGGCATGGCGCAGGGTCAGCTTGCAGGCATGTACGGCAGCGTGCTGCCCGCGGTGTGGAGCTTCATGCTCGCGGCCCGCAGCCGCGGGCTCGGCACGGCATGGACCACGCTGCACCTGGCCTACGAGAAGGAGGCCGCGCAGTTGCTCGGCATCCCCGATCACGTGAGCCAGGTGGCGATGACGCCGGTGGCCTACTACACGGGCGACGACTTCAAGCCCGGCACCCGCCTGCCCGCCGAGAAGATCACCTACCTGAACGGCTGGAAGCAATCGCTGTGACGCCACCCGAGCACGAC
>JBEICS010000297.1:0-3032 GCA_040383925.1 Acidimicrobiaceae bacterium
ATCGTTCATCGGGTTGCCGGAGTGGCCCTTCACCCAGCGGAACTCGGGCTGGCGCTGCTGCACCAACTCGATGAGCGGCTTCCAGAGGTCGGCGTTTGCCACCGGCTCCTTCTTCGCATTGCGCCAGCCGTTCGACTGCCACCGCACCCACCACTTGTCGCGGAAGCAGTTCACGACGTAGGTCGAGTCGCTGACGATGGTCAGTGCACCCTCGGTGGCGCGCAGTGCTTCGAGCACCGCCATGATCTCCATCCGCTGGTTGGTGGTGTGCGCCTCGCCGCCCGAACCGCACGGTGTGCCCTCCGGCGCCTCGGCCCACGCCCAGCCCCCTGGCCCGGGGTTGCCCGAACACGCACCGTCCGTATAGATCGTGCGGGTCGAACTCATTGCGATCACTGTACGTAGTCCCGCTGTTACTCAGCGGTAATGATGCGAGAATGCAGGCCATGATCTTCGACGGTTACGTCAATCAACTGCCCGACACCGATCCGGGGGAGACTGCCGAGTGGCTCGACAGCCTCGATGCGGTCATCGACACCCATGGCAAGACCCGTGCCCGGTTCCTCCTGTCGAAGTTGCTCGAGCGTGCCCGCGAGAGCGAGGTCAGCTTCCCTGCCACCGTCAGCACCCCGTACGTGAACACCATCCCTCGCGAGAGCGAGCCGTGGTTCCCCGGCGACGAGCACATCGAGCGCCGCATCCGCGCCTACGTGCGCTGGAACGCCGCGATGATGGTGGTGAAGGCCAACAAGCACGCCGAGGGCATCGGCGGCCATCTCGCCACGTTCGCCAGTTCGGCCAGCCTGTACGAGATCGGCTTCAACCACTTCTTCCGCGGCAAGGACGACGGCAACGCCGGCGACCACGTGTACTTCCAGGGCCATGCCGCGCCCGGCATCTACGCCCGCGCCTTCCTCGAGCGGCGTCTGCACGACGACGACCTCGACGCCTTCCGCCGCGAGATCGCCCGCCCCGGCCGAGGCCTGTCGAGCTACCCGCACCCGCGCCTGATGCCCGAGTTCTGGGAGTTCCCCACGGTGTCGATGGGCCTCGGCCCGCTCACCGCCCTGTACCAGGCCCGCTTCAACCGCTACCTGCTGAACCGCCAGCTCGACGACACCAGCCAGAGCCGGGTGTGGGCCTTCCTCGGCGACGGCGAGTGCGACGAGCCCGAGACGCTGGGCGCCATCTCGCTGGCCAGCCGCGAAAAGCTCGACAACCTCGTGTTCGTCGTGAACTGCAACCTGCAGCGCCTCGACGGCCCGGTGCGCGGCAACGGCAAGATCATCCAAGAGCTCGAGGCCGTGTTCCGCGGCGCCGGCTGGAACGTCATCAAGGTCATCCTCGGCTCGAAGTGGGACGAGCTGTTGGCACAGGACAACGACGGCGTGCTGCTGAACAAGCTGAACACCACCGTCGACGGCCAGTTCCAGCGCTACACCATCGAAGACGGCGCCTACATCCGCGACCACTTCTTCGGTCCCGATCCGCGCCTGCGGGCGATGGTGAGCCACCTCAGCGACGTCGACCTCGTCAACCTGCCGCGTGGCGGGCACGACTACCGCAAGCTCTACGCCGCCTACAAGGCAGCGACCGACAACCTCGGCACCGGTGCCCCCACCGTCATTCTGTGCAAGACGGTGAAGGGCTGGACGCTCGGCCCACAGATCGAGGGCCGCAACGCCACGCACCAGATCAAGAAGATGAACGCCGAGCAGTTGCTCGCCCTGCGCGACCGCCTGTACCTCCACGATGAGATCCCCGACGAGGCCATCGACGGCGACAACCCGCCGTACTTCCGGCCGCGCGAAGACAGCGTCGAGTTCCAGTACATGATGGAGCGCCGCCGTCGCCTCGGTGGCTCCATCCCCAAGCGACGCACGGCACCGCACCGGCCCGTCACGCTGCCCACCGACGACGCGTTCGACGAACTGCGCAAGGGCTCGGGCACGGCAGCCGTCAGCACGACGATGGGTTTCACCCGCCTCCTGCGCAACCTTGCCCGCGACGACCACTTCGGCCGCCATGTCGTGCCCATCGTGCCCGACGAGGCGCGCACGTTCGGCATGGATGCGCTGTTCCGCGAGCTGAAGATCTACGCGTCGCAGGGTCAGAAGTACGAGCCGGTCGATCACGACCTGCTGCTCAGCTACACCGAGTCGAGCGACGGTCAGATCCTCGAAGAGGGCATCACCGAGGCCGGTTCGATGGCCAGCTTCATCGCCGCCGGCACGTCGTACGCCACACGTGGCGTCACCACCGTGCCCTTCTACACGTTCTATTCGATGTTCGGCTTCCAGCGGGTGGGCGACCTCATCTGGCAGGCGGCCGATGCCCGCACGCGCGGCTTCCTGATGGGTGCCACGGCAGGGCGCACCACCTTGCTCGGCGAAGGTCTACAGCACCAGGACGGACACTCGTTGGTGCTCGCCTCCACCGTGCCGCCGGTGCAGTCGTACGACCCGGCCTTCGCCTACGAGGTGGCCGAGATCGTGCGCGCCGGCCTCGAGCGGATGTACGGCGACAACCCGGCCAACGGCGACCCCGACGTCTTCTACTACCTCACGCTGTACAACGAGAACTACCCGATGCCGGTCATGCCCGACAGCCCCGAGGTGCGGGCCGGCATCGTGCGCGGCCTCTACCACTTCGAGGCTGCCCCGGCCGCCGGGCACCAGGCCACGTTGTTGTTCAGCGGCTCGGCTCACTCGGCGGCACGGGCCGCCGCGGTGGCGCTGCGCGACCGCTACGACGTGGGTGTCGACCTGTGGTCGGCCACGTCGTACAAGGCGCTGCGCGAAGACGCGTTGGCTGCCGAGCGGTGGAACCGCCTCCACCCGTCGCAGTCCCCGCGCACCCCGCTGGTGGCGCAGCTGCTGGCCGGCACGCCCGGGCCGGTGGTGGCCGTCACCGACTTCATGAAGATCGTGCCCGAGCAGGTGGCCCGCTGGTTGCCCGACCGTCAGTTCACCCCGCTCGGCACCGACGGCATGGGCCGCTCCGACACCCGCGAGGCCCTGCGTCGTCACTTC
>JBEICS010000298.1:0-2979 GCA_040383925.1 Acidimicrobiaceae bacterium
AGTTGGCCGCCAGTTACGTCGAGGCCGGCCACGGCTTCGAACTGGTGCGGGTGGCCGGTGGTTATCGCTACCAGACGGCCGGCGACCTGTCGCCCTACGTCGAGCGCTTCCTGCTCGACGGTCAGCGCGCCCGGCTCAGCGGCGCGGCGCTCGAGACGCTCGCCATCGTGGCCTACAAGCAGCCCATCTCTCGTGCCCAGGTGGCGTCGATCCGCGGCGTCGATCCCGATGGCGTACTGCGCACCCTGCAGGCTCGCGGCTACATCGGTGAGGTGGCGCGCGACAGCGGCCCGGGCCAGGCGGTGCTGTTCGGCACCACGCCGCAGTTCCTCGAGAAGCTCGGCCTCGCCTCGCTGGCCGATCTGCCGCCCATCGCCGAGTTCGTGCCCGGCGCCGACGTCGTCGAGGCACTCGAACAAGGGCTCCGGGTCGAGCCCGTGGTCGCACCTGCACAGCCCGACACCACCGCGTGAGCAACGAACGCCGGCCCGAACCCCCGCTGTGGGAGCAGTTGGCCGCCGAGTCGGCTGCCCTGCCGCAGGGTGAGCGCCTGCAGAAGGTGCTCGCCGCGTGCGGGTGGGGCAGCCGCCGAATCTGCGAGGACCTCATCGCTGCCGGCCGGGTGACGGTGAACGGCGACGTCGCCGTGCTCGGCCGACGTGTCGAGCCCGACCGCGACCGGGTGGAGGTCGACGGGGTGCCGGTAGGCGTCCGTCCCGGCCTGGTCTACTACCTGTTGAACAAGCCCACGGGTGTGGTCACCACAGCGAGCGACACCCACGGGCGACCGACGGTGATCGACCTCGTTCCTCGCGAACCGAGGGTGTTCCCCGTGGGCCGTCTCGATCTCGACACCGAGGGACTGTTGCTGCTGACCAACGACGGCGAACTGGCCCAGTGGCTCACCCACCCCAGCCACGGCGTCGACAAGGAGTACTTGGTCGACGTCGACGGTGGGGTGGTGTCGGCCGGTGCTCTGCGTTCCCTTCGTACCGGCGTCGAACTCGACGATGGCGTCACTGCGCCCGCGCAGGTGTCGCAGCCGTCGCCCGGGGTGCTGCGGATCACGATCCACGAAGGAAAGAACCGGCAGGTGCGGCGGATGTGCGAGGCAGTCGGGCATCCGGTTCGACGACTGGTGCGGGTGCGTATCGCGTCGATCAGCGACCGCACCCTGCGCCCCGGTGCCTGGCGGCCGCTCACCGCGCACGAGGTGAAGGTGCTCATCGAGACGGTCGGCGCCGGACCGCGCCGGTAGATTCACACCCCGTGCCCACCGCCGCCGACGATCCTGCTGCGCCGACGCTGCGCCGCGCTTCGGTGTCGGGCCTCGGGCTGATCGGTGGATCCATCGCGCTCGGGCTCACCGAACGGGGCTGGGTGGTGTCGGGCACCGACCGCGACCCGGCGCGTGTGCAGCGGGCGCTCGACATGGGCATCATCGCCGCCGAGGGGCTCGACCCTGAGGCCGAGATCACGTTCGTTGCCACGCCGGTGCTGTCGCTGGCCGAACAGGCAGCGGTGGCGCTGGCCGCCACCCGCGGCGTGGTGACCGATGTGGGCAGCGTGAAGGCGGGTGTGGTCGACGCCATCGACGATTCGCGGTTCGTGGGTGGTCACCCGATGGCGGGCAGCGAGCTGGAGGGTCTCGACGGCGCCGACGGGTCGATGTTCGCCGGGGCCGTCTGGGTGCTCACCCCGTCGGCCGCCACGGCCGACACCACATTCGCCGCAGTCGCTGCCGTCGTCGCCGAACTCGGCGCCGAGGTGGTGGCCCTGCCAGCCGAACGACACGACCAGGTGGTGGCCGTGATCAGCCATGTGCCGCACCTCACCGCAGCCACGCTGATGGGTCTGGCCAGCGCCCGCGCCGAAGAACACGCTGCGTTGCTGCGTCTTGCTGCCGGTGGCTTCCGCGACATGACCCGTATCGCTTCTGGCCACCCGGCCATCTGGCTCGACATCTGCGCCGAGAACCGCACCGCCATCTTGTCGGCGCTCGACGGGCTCATCGACGGCCTCGGGCAGATGCGCACGGTGGTGGCCTCCGACGACCGGGCTGGCCTGCAGGCTCGTCTGCAACGCGCCCGTGAGGCCCGGGCGAATCTGCCGGTGCGGGCCAATCACCCGACCGAACTGGCCGAGGTGCGCATCCCCATCCTCGACCGGCCGGGCTCGGCGGCCGAGATCTTCACCCTTGCTGCCGAACTGGGTGTGAACATCGAGAGCTTCGAGGTGGTGCACACCATGGAGGGCACCCGCGGTGTGGCCGTGGTGCTGGTCGACGCGGCGATGGGCGAGATGTACCGCGGCGGCTTGATGGCGCGCGGCTACCGGCCCGCGGTGCAGCGACTGGCATGACCACCTACCGCGTCCAGCCACTCGACGGGCCCCTCGCCACCGAGGTGCGGGTGCCGGGTTCGAAGAGCATCGCCAACCGGGCGCTGGTGTGCGCGGCGCTGGCCGACGGGCGTTCGGTGCTGCAGGGCATCGCGCCCGGCGACGACACGGCGGCGATGCTCGACTGCCTCGCCGCGCTCGGTATCGGCTGCGCGTTCGCCGACGCCGCCGACGACGTGGTGGCGGTCGACGGTACCGGTGGTGTGTTCGTCGACGGTCCGGTCACGCTGCACACCCGCTTGGCGGGCACCACGTCGCGGTTCGTGACGGCGCTGGCGGCGCTGGGGAGCAGCGAGGTGGTCGTCGACGGTGAGGCCGCGCTGCGGCGCAGGCCGATGGCGCCGTTGCACGAGGCGCTCGTGGCGCTCGGTGCAACGGTTCGGCCGCTGGGCGAGCCGGGGCAGCTGCCGGTGGGCGTGTGCGGTCCACTGCGCGGTGCCGGTGCCGGGGCGCTGCCCATCCGTGGCGATGTGAGCAGCCAGTACATCACCGCCCTCATGCTGATCGGCCCGTATCTGCCTGGCGGACTGCGCCTGCAGCTGACCACCCCGTTGGTGTCGCGTTCGTATGTGGGCATCA
>JBEICS010000299.1:0-2976 GCA_040383925.1 Acidimicrobiaceae bacterium
CAGGGCGCCGCTCCGAGCGAGATCCGCGCCGCGTACCGCCGTGCGGCGCGCGCCACCCATCCCGATCGACACGGTGACGGTTCCTCGGGGCGCATGGCGGCCGTGAACGATGCCTGGCGAGTGCTCGGCGACCCGGCACTGCGCCGCGCCTACGACGAGCAACTGGCCGATCTCCGTGCCGCCAGGCCCACCTCTGCTGCGAGCGGCTCGGCACGGGCTTCCGCCTACGAACACGGTTCGGCCCACAGCGCGCCGCCGATGCCGGTGACACCTGCCAAGGTGCCGTGGCGGTTCATGATCTCGATGGCGGTGGCCGGCATCGCGCTGTTGGTGGTGGGCCGCATCTTCACCTCGCCGAGTGACCCTGCAGCCCCCGACAACATCCTCAGGGCCGGCGACTGCGTCACGCTCAGCGTCACGCTCGAAGCATCCGAGGTGGTCTGCAGCGGGCCCTACGATGCGGTGGTGCGCTCGCTCGTACCGTTCGACCAGCAGTGTCCCACCGGCGCCGAGTCGTACCGCGATCGGCAGGGGATGGGGAACGCGTGCGTCGAGCGGGTGAGCCCCTGATGGCCGGGTTCGACACCGCCGTCCTGCACGCCCAACTCGAACGTTGGGCGGGCGTCCACTACCACGAGGGCACGGTCGTCCGCGATCTCCGCCCGATGCCCGGCCACGCCGGTCTCTCGTTCGGCTTCACCGTGGCCGACGCCTCCGGGGTGCTCGACCGGCTCGTCACGCGCATGCCGCCGAAGGGTGTGCGGCGCGCCGGCAACACCGACGTGTTGCGCCAGGTGCCGCTGCTGCAGGCATTGCGTACGGCCGGGGTGCCGGTGGCCGAGGTGGTGTGGTGGGACGACGACGAGCGATGGTTCGACGTGCCCTACTTCATGGTGCGCTTCCTGCACGGCGAGACCTACCAGGTGCGCGAGCCGGCGCCGGTGTTCGCCGGGGTGCCCTGCGCCGATGTGATCCGTGTGGCCGTCGAGGCGCTGGCCCAGGTGCACCGCCTCGACCACCGGGTGTCGCTGGCCACCTGGGAGCAGCCCCGGGCGCTGGCCGACGAGGTGGCGTTCTGGTCGCCCCTGCTCGCCAAGGCTGCCGAGCCCGAGTGGGCAGTGCTCGGCGAACGCACCCGCGACCTGCTGTTGTCGTCGCTGCCCGTCGACCCGCGCATCGGAGTGTTCCACGGCGACTTCCAGACCAACAACGTGCTGTTCGACGGTTCGTCGGTGGTGGCGGTGCTCGACTGGGAGATCAGTGGCATCGGGGCGCAGTTGCTCGACCTGGGCTGGCTGCTGTTCATGAACGACTCGGCCAGTTGGGCCGATGCCGCCGGCCTCGAGGCGTTCCCGCCCTTCGAGCAGGTGATCGGCTGGTACTCGGCGGCCGTCGGTCGCACGGTGACGCTCGCCGACGTGGCGTTCTACCGGGCGCTGTCGGGCTACCGGTTCGGGGTGATCAGCGGTCTGAACGTCATGCTGCACCGCACCGGCAAGCGCCACGACCCCGAGTGGGAGCGCATCGCCCAGTCGGTTCCGTCGATGTTCGGTCGGGCCTGCGAGTTGCTGACCTGAGCCAGAGCCGCAGTGCGCAGCGGCGGTGGTGAACGCGGGCGACCGCTGCTAACCTTCGGCTCCCTAGCCGGGCGATTAGCTCAGTCGGCTAGAGCGCTACGTTCACACCGTAGAGGTCACAGGTTCGAGCCCTGTATCGCCCACCATCGTCGCATCTCGGCCCCGCATCTGCGGGGCCGGTGCCGTTTTCGGCCACCGACGGCGTTTCACCGCTGCTGAGCGCGCAGCGAAATCGCTGCGCTCGGCTACCGTGCAGCCCGTGGCGAGACTGTGTGAGCGACCCGGGTGTTCCGACCGGGCAGAGGTGGCGTACGGCTTCGATGCCGAACACCTCGTGGTATGGCTCGACGCCTTCCACGTCGCCCAGGGCGCTCGCTCGGGGGTGCTGTGCCGTCGGCACGCCAACGCCATGGTGGTGCCGCTCAGCTGGATGCTCGACGACCGCCGCGAGCCCGAGCCGAGGTTGTTCCAGGCGCCACCGCCGGTGATCGACGAGCCCGTCGTGAAGAAGCGTCGCGCACAGCGGCCGGTGGTGGTCGAGCAGCTCCGCCTCGACACGAGCGATGCACCCGTCGCCCACTCGGCGACGCCGACCCCGGCATCAGTGGCTGCGGCGCCACCAGTCGCTGCTCAGGCGGGGCCGGTGGGTCCGGACGAGCAGGCAGCCGACGTGCCAGTGGATGCGAGCGACGACCAGGCTGCCCACGACATCGCTCCATGGATGCCGCAGTTCGACCAGCACGACGACCTGAAGGGTTTGCTCAACGCCCGTGGCCGGCTGTTGTCGCGTGCGTTCAACGGCCTCGGCCTGCCGGCCGACGACTGATTCGCCGTCGGGCCGCGCGTCGGGCCCGGCCGACTGGAAGAATGTCGCCGTGGATGTCGACGCCGGCCTCGAGGCACCGTGTGATGCGGCGACAGTGTTCGCTCACGTCGACGAGTTACACGACTATCCCGCGTGGATGTCGCTGGTGCACCGGGCGGAACCGCTGGGAGTTGACGGAGACGGCCGACCCGTCTGGCAGGTCGAACTGCGTGCCCGGGTGGGCCCACTGGCGCGTTCGAAGCGGCTGCGGATGGTGCGTACGGTGCACGACCCTGATGGTGGGCAGGTGCGCTTCGAACGGGCCGAGGCCGATGGGCGCACCCATGCAGCGTGGGTGCTCGATGCGCGGGTGAGCGAATCGGTGGGTGGCGCCCGGCTCGACATGCACCTCCACTACGGCGGCCGGTTGTGGACCGGTGGGGTGATGGAGCGGGTGCTCACGGATCAGATCGAAGCCGGCCGCGAGCGGCTGACGGCATTGCTGGTCAGCGACCGCCCCTGACCGCCCAGGCGCTCATCCGGCCGTCGGCCCGTCGTTCGAGTGTGAGCGGCACCTCGAAGCACTCGCTCAGC
>JBEICS010000300.1:0-2975 GCA_040383925.1 Acidimicrobiaceae bacterium
GACCTGAAAGAGCCCGGCTTCACGGCCTGGCGCTACCAGGTCGACGACCTGTTCTTCGGCAACCCGGCGCCCGGCCTGCGCCTCGTGGGTGATGGCCCGGTGGGGCGCGACGGCGTCGTCGCCCTCGACACCGACGGCGACAACTGCGACGGGGTCTACATCGCCGAGCAGGGCCGCTGGGTCGCTCTCGAACGGGCGAATGGCGGCAGCACGCTGCGCGGCGCGGTGGAGTTCGACGACGTCGACACGCTCTCGACGATGACGCTGGTAGAGGGCGACGGCTGGCGAATCGATCTGGTGGTCGCAGCAGGCCTCGCCCGCGCCGACCTGCTCCGTGGCGACACAGGGCTGCAGGGCGTCGCCGTGCCGGTGCAACGCGGCCAGGTGCGCGTGGCCGTCGTCGCCGACCCGGTCATGCCCGAGCTGTCGGTGTCGATCGACGGCACCCTGTCGCTGTTCAGTTTCGACGTGCCGCCAGATGCGCCGCGCGCCACTGCTGCGTTCACCGTCGATACCGGACGCGGTGATTCTCTCTGCCGTCAGCTCGCGGCCCGTCGCTAGAGTGACCGACGTGCCGAAGACGTGGACTCCGTCGTCGTGGCAGGCGTTCCCTGTCAACCAGCAGCCCGACTGGCCCGACTCGGGCCACCTCGACCGCGCCCTGAAGCAGATCGCTGCCATGCCTCCGCTGGTGTTCGCCGGCGAGGCCCGGTCGCTGCAGTCGTCGCTCGCCCAGGTGGCGGCCGGCAATGCCTTCCTGCTGCAGGCCGGCGACTGTGCGGAGAGCTTCGAAGAGTTCTCGGCCGTCAACATCCGCGAGAAGCTGCGGGTCATCCTGCAGATGGCCGTGGTGCTCACGTACTCGCTCGGTGTGCCCGTGGTGAAGGTGGGCCGCATGGCGGGCCAGTTCGCCAAGCCACGCTCATCGGCGTTCGAACAGGTGGGCGACCTGCAGTTGCCCAGTTTCCGCGGCCACATCGTCAACGACCCCACACCCACCGAAGCAGCTCGCATGCCCGATCCCGACCGGTTGGTGCAGGCGTACCACCAGTCGGCCAGCACGCTCAACCTCGTGCGGGCCTTCACCAAGGGTGGCTTCGCCGATCTCGGCCGGGTGCACGCCTGGACGCAGGAGTTCGTGGCCAGCAGCCCCGAGGGCCGTCGGTACGAACAGATCGCCAGCGAGATCGACCGAGCGCTCAAGTTCATGCGGGCCTGCGGCGTCGACACCGAGAACAACCACCTGCTGCGCGAGGTCGACGTCTACACCAGCCACGAGGCACTGCTGCTCGGCTACGAAGAAGCGCTCACCCGGCAGGACTCGCTCACCGGCGGCTGGTACGACTGCTCGGCACACATGCTGTGGATCGGCGAGCGCACCCGCGAACTCGACGGCGCGCACGTCGAGTTCCTCCGTGGGGTGGGCAACCCCATCGGCTGCAAGGTGGGGCCCACCACCACCACCGACTACGTCATCGAACTGTGCGAGCGCCTCAACCCGGCACGCATCCCGGGTCGGCTCACCCTGATCAGCCGCATGGGTGCCGGCAAGGTGGAAGCGGCGCTGCCGCCGCTACTGCGCGCCGTACGCGATGCAGGACACCCGGTGGTGTGGGCCTGCGACCCCATGCACGGCAACACCTACACGGCGGCCAGCGGCCACAAGACGCGCAGCTTCAGCGAGATCTGCGCCGAGATCGACGGGTTCGTCCGGGCCCACGACGCCGAGGGCACATGGCCCGGGGGCATCCACGTCGAGCTCACCGGCGACAACGTCACCGAGTGCATCGGTGGCGCCGACAACATCCTCGACGAGCAGCTCACCGATCGCTACCAGACGGTGTGCGACCCGCGCCTCAACGCCCGCCAGGGCCTCGACCTCGCATTCCACGTGGCCGAGTCGCTGCGCTCGAGCGGTCTGGCCTGATCCGTCCGGCGGCGGACGATGCACGCGCTCGACCTCACCGCGCACTGGCCGGTCGACCATGTCGGCGCGGCAGTGGTCGTGGTGCCGGCTGACGGCGCTTCGCGAGTTGCCACCCGCGGCGACATGGGGCGGTCGTACCGCATCGCGTCGCTCTCGAAACCACTTGCCGCATGGGCCGCGCTCGTCGCCGTCGAGGAGGGCCTCCTCACGCTCGATCAGCCGATCGGCCAACCGGGCTGCACACTGCGCCATCTGCTTGCCCACGCCGGCGGCTACTCGTTCGACGGGTCCGAGCCGGTAGCGGCACCGGGTGTGCGCCGCATCTACTCGAACACCGGCATCGAGCTGGCCGCCGAGGCGATCGTTGCGGCGGCCGGGATGCCATTCGCGCAGTACCTGGCCGAAGCAGTCTTCCAGCCGCTCGGCATGGTCGACAGCGAGTTGCGCGGGTCGCCCGCTCATCAGGTGTGGAGCACCGTGGCCGACCTGGTCAGCTTCGCCCAGGAACAGATCCGTCCCACGCTGCTCGCGCCTGCCACGGTGGACATGGCGACCGCTCCGGTGTTTCCCGATCTACGCGGCGTGGTACCCGGCCTCGGGTCGTACCCGCGGTGTTCGTGGGGGCTCGGCGTCGAGATCCACGGCGACAAGCGGCCGCACTGGATGGGCACACGCAACTCGCCCAACGCCTTCGGCCATTTCGGAGGCTCAGGCACGATGATGTGGGTCGACCCCGCCGCTGTGCCCGGCTGCACCGTTGCCGCCATCGCCCTCACCGACCGCCCGTTCGACGAGTGGTCCGACGATGCGCTGCGGCTGTGGCCGGCCTTCAGCGACGCTGTCGTCGACGAGGTCGCGAACCCGTGACGTTTCAATCCGGCGACCGTGTGCGGATGATCAGCACTGCCGACGACGGTCTTCCCCTCGTCCGCTACGGCTCGGTGGGCGGGATGGCCGGGCGCGACGGCCCGGTCGTGGTGATGCTCGACGGCGAACTCGGCGGCGACATCGTCGACATCGGCGACCTCGAGGCCGTCACCATCACCTC
>JBEICS010000301.1:0-2931 GCA_040383925.1 Acidimicrobiaceae bacterium
ATGGAGGTGGCGCCCGCCTACGACCACGCCGACTGCACGGTGAACGTCGCCCACCGGCTGATCATGGAGATCCTGTCGGGGTTGGCCTGGAAGAACCGCGAAGCGGGACGACCGAACGCGAGCCCGGCCTCAGGCCGGTGAACCGAACTGGCGGTCGCCGGCGTCGCCCAGGCCCGGCACGATGAAGGCGTGCTCGTTGAGGCGCTCGTCGACCGCAGCGGTGTAGATGGCCAGGTCGAGGCCGGCCTGTTCGAGCACGGCGATGCCCTCGGGCGCAGCCAACACGCACACCACGATGATCGTGCCGGTGGCGCCGCGCTCGAGCAGTAACTGACAGGTGTGGGCCAGCGAACCACCGGTGGCGAGCATCGGGTCGAGCACGATGCACTGCCGGCCGGCCAGGGTTTCGGGCAGTTTGTTCACGTACTGCTTGGGCTGGAACGTGGTCTCGTCGCGCGCCACGCCGATGAACCCGACATCGGCGTTCGGCAGCAACTCCTGGGCAGCGTGCAGGAAGCCGAGGCCGGCGCGCAGCACGGGCACCACGATCGGCTGCGAGCTGAGCGCAGCCCCGTCGGTCTCGGTGAGCGGGGTGGTCACCCGCACCGGATGTGTGGGCAGATGACGCGTCGCCTCGGCGATCAGCAGCACGCCGATGCGCTCGAGCTCCTGGCGGAACAGCGCATTCGGTGTGGCGACATCGCGCACACGGGTGAGCGAATCGGCGATGAGTGGATGATCGACGTGATGGACGACGACAGGCATGTGCCGAGTGTGCCAGATGGAGCCAGGTGTGCCGTCAATCGACGATCGCGCCGGCGTCAGCCGTTGGCGCGCAGCGCCGCGTACCCCGGCTTGATCACCTGGTTGATGATGTCGAGCCGTTCGGGGAACGGGGCGAACGCGCTCTTCATCGCGTTGATCGTGGCCCACTCGACATCGGCGAGGCCCCATCCGAACGCCTCGTGCAACTGGGCGAACTCCTGGGTCATCGAGGTGGCGCTCATCAGCCGGTTGTCGGTGTTGACCGTGACACGGAACCGCAGGCGGCGCAGCATGCCGATGGGGTGCTGGGCGATGGAGGCGCAGACGCCGGTGTTGACGTTCGAGGTGGGGCACAGCTCGAGCGGGATACGCCGGTCGCGCACGTAGGCCGCCAGTCGCCCGAGTTGTTCATCACCCTCCGGGCCGGTGATGTCGTCGACGATGCGCACCCCGTGGCCGAGCCGTTCGGCGCCGCAGAACTGCACGGCCTCCCAGATGCTGGGTAGGCCGAACGCTTCGCCGGCATGGATGGTGGCGTGGAAGTTCTCGTGCTGCACGTACTGGAACGCATCGAGGTGGCGGGTGGGTGGGTAACCGGCCTCGGCCCCGGCGATGTCGAAGCCCACCACCCCGCGGTCGCGCCAGCGCACGGCCAGCTCGGCGATCTCGAGACTGCGCGCCGCGGTGCGCATGGCGGAGCAGATGAGGTACACGACGATGCCGGTCTCGGCGTGGCCACGGGCGAAGCCGTCGAGCATCGCCTGCACCACCTCGTCGAGGGTGAGCCCGGCCTCGGTGCACAGCTCGGGTGCCATGCGCACCTCGGCGTACACCACGCCGTCGGCGGCGAGGTCGACAGCGCACTCGTACGACACCCGCTCGATGGCGTCGCGGTGCTGCATCACACCCACGGTGTGGGCGAAGGTCTCGAGGTACAGCACCAGGTCGTTGCGCTTGGCGCCGCGGTTGAACCAGGTGGCCAGCGCCTCGACATCATGGCTGGGCAGGTTGCGGTAGCCGAACTCGTCGGCCAGTTCCACCACGGTGGCCGGGCGCAGACCACCGTCGAGATGGTCGTGCAGCAGCACCTTGGGGGCCCGCCGCAGCAGGTCGGTGGCGAGTGAGGTGGTCATGCTTCGGCACCCGTCTGCTGCAGGGTGCGCAGTGGCAGATCGGCCGGGCGCTGCAGCCAGTTCCACTCGGGGTAGTCGGCGGCGGCATCGATGCAGTGGACCGAGTACGCGTGGCGGCTGCGGGGCGAGCGGTTCACATCGCTCCAGTGCGGCAGCAGGCCGTGCAACACCACGAGTGTGCCGGCCCGCACCTCGAGGGGCACGAGATCGGCAGGCTCGGGCAGCGGGGTGGGGTCGAGCATGTCGAAGACGGTGCCGTCGTCGTCGGTGGCGCCGGCTCGCTTGAACACCTTGCGCAGGCTGGTGCGGTGCCCGCCCGGTGCGGCCCACAGGCAGCCGTTGTCGAGGGTGGCGTCCTCGAGTGCGAACCAGAAACCGGTCACGCTGAGCGGCTCGGTGTACAGGAAGGTGGCGTCTTGGTGGCAGCCCACCTCGCCGCCGATGTGTGGCTGTTTGAACAGGTACATGCTCTGCAGCGCCTGGGCTTCGGCGAGGCCGATGTCGGTGGCCACCGCGGCGAGGTCGGGGGTGTAGGTGAACGCCTCGAATGCCGGGTCGAGGTCGTGCATCGCATGACCGATCTTGTTGATGCTGAGCCGCTTGTCGTGACGCAGTTCGCCGGTCTCGTCGAACGCTTCCTCTTCGAAGAAGCACCAGATGCCCCCTCCCGACGACAAGAAGTTGCGGTCGCTCACCCGCTCTTGTTCGTCGGTGGTGAACACCGTGCGCTGCTCGTCGGGCTGGAATGCATCGACGATGGCTTCAGCGGCGTCGCGCAGCGATCGACATGCCTCGGGCCCGGCGATGTCGGGCACCACCAGGAAGCCGTCGCGGTGGTACTGCTCGATCTGCTCGTCGCTGAGTGCACGTCCCATGGCCCCAGCGTAGGCGGCGGCTGCCGTGGCGGCACGGGCACTGCCTATCCTGGCCCGATGGAACTCACCGTCCTCGGCAACACGGTCCGCCACGCCATCGAACACGTCGAGGTGTTCCCGGCGCCGCAGCACGTCACCACGGTGCGGTTCACCACCGA
>JBEICS010000302.1:0-2835 GCA_040383925.1 Acidimicrobiaceae bacterium
TCCCGGTGGCCTGACCTGGGCTCGCGGTGGGGTGGTCGCGCCGCCGCGACCGGATCGACTAACAAAGAGGGGTGGCTTCCGACCTGCGCGGCTCCTCGACGGGCGAACTGCCCCGTGTGTCGCTCGACGACACCGGCGGTCCGCCGCGTCCGCGGCGCTTCCATCGGTTCCGGCTCACGCTGCGGCTGCTGGTGTTCCTCGGCATCGTCTATTTCGCTGCGGTCACCGTGGTGCCGGGCGCCCGGAAGGCGGCCACTGAACTCAGTCGCGTCGACCCGGTGCTCATCGGCCTCGGCTTCGTCCTCGAGATCGCGTCGCTGTACTGCTACTCGCTGCTCACGCGGGCTGCGCTCGGTGAAGCGGGCCGGGTGGTCACCGCCTGGCGTCTGTTCCGCATCCAGCTCAGCACGAAGGCCCTGTCGAGCATCGTTCCTGGGGGCAGCGCGGCAGGCTCGGCACTCGGTTACCGGCTGATGACCCTGTCGGGTGTGCCCGGGCCCGACGCGGGCTTTGCCATCGCCACCGCCGGGCTGGCCTCGGCGGTGGTGCTGAACATCGTCTTCTGGCTGGCGCTGGTCATCTCCATCCCCATCCGCGGTGTGAACGGTGGCTACACCACGGCCGCCATCGCCGGCGTGGTGCTGATGACCGTTGCCGGTGCACTCGTCTTCGCGCTGATGGAGGGGCAGTCGCGGGCCGAGCGTGTGTTCCGATGGGTGGCCCGCAAGCTGCATCTCGACGAGAACCGGGCCGCTGCAGGTGTGAAGCACATCGGCGGTCGCCTCGAGCAACTGGCGGCCGACCGGCAGCTGATGTTGCGCGTGTTCGGGTGGGGCGCTGCGAACTGGCTGCTCGATGCCGCCTCGCTGTGGGTGTTCCTCCGTGCCTACGGCACCTCCACCGACATCGACGCGCTGCTGGTGGCCTACGGGTTGGTGAACGTGCTCGCCGTCATCCCGCTCACCCCGGGTGGCCTCGGTGTCATCGACGTGGCCCTGCCCTCGGCACTGGTGGGCTTCGGCCTCACCCGGTCGGTGGCCCTGCTCGGGGTGGCGTCGTGGCGTCTGGCGGCGTTCTTCTTCCCCATCGTGCTGGGCGGCATCATGTACGCGTCGTTGCGTGTGGGGCCCTGGAGCATCCATCGCCGCGAGAAGCTCGACCGTCTGCGCGACATCGCTGCCGCCGAAGCCGACAACCCCGAGGGGCCGCTCGACTTCGCCGTGCGGTTCGGGCAGCGGCCCGATCAGACCGGCGCCACCGAGCGTCCGACGCTTCCCGACCGCTAACGTCGCAGCCATGACCACCCACGAGCGCCCCTTCGGTCGCTACCTCGAGGACTTCGTCGTCGGCGACGTGTACCGGCACTGGCCCGGTAAGACCATCACCGAGTACGACGACCACCTGTTCTGCATGATCACGATGAACCATCACCCGTTGCACACCAACGACTGGTTCGCATCGAAGAGCGTGCAGGGTCGCAACGTGGTGGTGGGCAACCTCGTCTACTCGTTGGTGCTCGGCATGAGCGTGCCCGACGTGAGCGGCGCTGCCATCGCCAACCTCGAGGTCGAGACGCTGCAGCACAAGTTCCCCACGTTCCACGGCGACACCATCCACGCCGAGACCCGTGTGCTCGATGTGCAGGAGAGCAAGAGCAAGAACGACCGCGGCATCGTCACCGTCGAGAGCAAAGGCTTCAACCAGGACGGCAAAGAGGTCTGCTACTTCCGTCGCCGGGTGATGGTGTGGAAGCGCGAGTTCGCCCCCAGCCGCGAGCGCCCGTACGACGGCGTCGAGGTGTGGGACTGATCCACCCCGACGGGTTGCTCGGCTGGGGTCTGCCCCGGTTGCGCGACCTGCCCTGGCGCCACACCCGCGACCCGTGGGCGGTGCTGGTGAGCGAGGTGATGCTGCAGCAGACGCAGGTGCCGCGTGTGCTGCCGAAGTGGCTTGCGTTCATGGAGGTGTTCCCCACGCCTGCGGAGTGCGCGGCGTCGCCGTTGGGTGATGTGCTGCGCCTGTGGCAGGGGCTCGGCTATCCGCGTCGGGCCCGCAACCTGCACGCCACTGCGGGTGCGGTCACTGCGGCTGGTGGGTTCCCGTCGACGCTCGACGGCCTGCTCGCCCTGCCTGGCGTGGGTCAGTACACGGCACGGGCGGTGTTGGCGTTCGCCTTCGAGGCCGACGCGGCGGTGGTCGACACCAACATTGCCCGGGTGTACGCGCGGGTGGCCGGACGTCGCCTCACGGCGCGTGAGGTGCAGGCGCTTGCCGACGAGGCGCTGCCGCCGGGCGAGTCGTGGGCGTGGAACCAGTCGCTGATGGACCTCGGCGCCGTGCTGTGCCGGCCGACATCGCCCGCGTGCGGTGAGTGTCCGCTTGGTGACGCGTGCGCGTGGCGGGGGAGCGACACCGAACCCGACCCGGCGGTGGGGTCAGCCGGGGTGAGCGGTCGTCAGGCCCGCTTCGAGGGCAGCGATCGTCAGGCCCGGGGCCGGTTGATGAAGGCGCTCACGGTCGGCTCGGTGCATGCGGCCGATCTGCCCGCAGTGATCGGCCGGTCGGCTGGAGAGGCCGAGCGACTCGTCGCCGGTCTGGTGGCCGACGGCCTCGTCGTCGTGCTCGCCGAACCACCGGGTGCAGTCGCCCTCCCCTGACCACCGTTTGTGAGCAAACCCCGGCGCTACGGGGGTGCGCTCACAAACGCAGCGTCGGAGGTGGCGACGGACGGCGCGATCAGCCAGCCGTGACGGCGGCGACGATGTCGTCGTAGGCCGCGTCGGCGTAGGCCCGCATCTCGTCGTCGGTGCGGTCCTGGATGGGGTGCGGGGTGAA
>JBEICS010000303.1:0-2759 GCA_040383925.1 Acidimicrobiaceae bacterium
ACTGGATGGTGGCTGCGCCGTCGATGGTGCCGTGCTTGACCTCTCCGGGCCCGCGCACATCGACCACCTGCAGGGTGGGGACCTCGCTGCGTCGTGCGTCGAACTCGGTGGCGGTGAGACGTGAGGCCTGGGCCACGAGGTCGGGTCGGTCGAGGAAGGCCGCGAGCGGCTCGTCGAGTGCGCCGATGACGGTGTCGAAGCCGATGCGGGCCAGGCGGATGACGGCCTCGTGTTCGTGGCCGGGGTCGGCGACGACGACGATGGGTGTGCCGGGCTGCACCACCTCGCCGGTGTACTCCGCGAATCGACCGCCGAGTCCGACGTTGATGGAACCGCGCAGGTGCGCCGCTGCGAAGTCGGCGGCGTCGCGGGTGTCGACCACGGCGGCACCGGCATCCAGGGCGGTGAGCACGGCGTCGATCGACAGCGCGGCCACCTCGGCAGCTTCGTCGAGCATGTCGCGGTCCTGGCGGTTCTTGGTGGCGGCGAACAGGAAGTAGAGAGGCGCTGCCGCCTGACCCTGGGTGACCACCTCCACGAACGCTTCCTCGGTCATCGGGGCGAGTGCGTAGTTGGTGCGGCGCTGCTCGCCGATGGTGCTGACCGTCTCGGTGCTGAGGTTCTTGCCGCAGGCCGATCCGGCCCCGTGGGCGGGGAACACCTGGGTGGCGTCGGGCAGGGCGAGCAGGGTGTCGTGCAGCGAGTGGTACAGCTGGTGGGCCAGCTCGTCGGCGGTGAAGCCGACCGCAGCCAGCAGGTCGGGTCGACCCACATCGCCGATGAACAGCGTGTCGCCGGTGAGCACCCCGTAGGGCACGGCATCGTCGCCGTGCTCGCGCACCACCACACAGATCGACTCGGGCGTGTGCCCGGGCGTCTCGAGCACGGTGAGGGTGACGCCGGTCGAGGGGTTGCCGAGGGCGATGACGCTGCCGTGAGCGAGTGCGTCGACGGGGAACTCGGTACGGCCTGCCGCCGCAGCGCCGTAGACGATGGTGGCACCGGTCTCGCGGGCGAGTTCGAGATGACCGGAGAGGAAGTCGGCGTGGAAGTGGGTCTCGATGACGGTGGTGATGGTGAGGCCATTGGCGGCAGCGTCGGAGAGGTACTGCGACACGTCGCGCTGCGGGTCGACCACCACGGCCCGACCCGATTGCGTGTCGCCGATGAGGTACGAAGCGTGCGACAGGCAGCCGAGGTAGTACTGCTGGAAGTACATGGCGCTCACCTCAGGCCAACTTCAAGAAGAGGCGTTCGACTTCCTCGAGGCTGAAGCCGTTGGCAGCAGCGGCCTCGGCATCCTGCAGACAGTGCGCCATACCGGTGACGAGCAGGCGGAAGCCCACCTGGTCGAGCGCCTTCGAAGCAGCCGACACCTGGGCCACGATGTCGCGGCACTCGCGCCCTTCGTCGAGCATCTGTTGGATGCCGCGCACCTGGCCTTCGATGCGGCGCAGGCGGCGGGTGAGTTCGGATTCGACCTCGGGTTCGAGGATCATGGCGACCTCCAGGGCTGGTTGATACCCCCTAGGGTATCGCACCGACGGAGGTTCGCGGACTCAGCCCCGGTGGGTCAGTCCTCGTTGTCGTAGTACTCGCGGCCGAGGTGGGTGATCTGGTCCTCGCCCATCATCCAGCGCAGGGTGTTCTTCAACTTGGTGAGCTGGATGAACAGGTCGTGCTCGGGGTACAGCCCCGGTGCCACCTGCGGGCTCTTGTAGTAGAAGCTCAGCCACTCCTGGATGCCGCCGAGGCCGGCGCGCTGGGCCAGGTCGCTGAACAGCACCAGGTCGAGCGCCAGCGGCGCCGCAAGGATGGAGTCGCGGCAGAGGAAGTCGACCTTGATCTGCATCGGGTAGCCGAGCCACCCGAAGATGTCGATGTTGTCCCAGCCCTCTTTGTTGTCGCCGCGAGGCGGGTAGTAGTTGATCGTGACCTTGTGGTACACGTTGCCGTAGAGCTCGGGGTTCTTCGCCGGCTCGAGGATGTCTTCGAGCACGCCGAGCTTCGACTCTTCCTTGGTCTTGAAGTTCTCGGGGGCGTCGAGCACCTCACCGTCGCGGTTACCGAGGATGTTGGTGCTGTACCAGCCGTTCAGGCCGAGCTGGCGGGCTTTCAGCATCGGGGCGAGCACGGTCTTCATCAGCGTCTGGCCGGTCTTGAAGTCCTTGCCGCTGATGGCGACGTTCTGGGCGGTGGCGAACTCGCGCAGCGCCGGTGCATCGACGGCCAGGTTGGGGGCACCGTTGGCGAACGGGACGCCCTCGAGCAGTGCCGCGTAGGCGTAGAGCATGGCGGGCGAGATGACCGGGTCGTTGGCGTCGATGGCCTTCTCGAGCGACTCGATGTCCATGTGCTGCGGGCCGGGCTCGATGTAGATCTCGGTGCTCGCGCACCAGATCATCACCACGCGGTCGACGTGCTTCTCTTCGCGGAAGCGGTTGATGTCGGCGCGGATGGCCTCGAGCATCGCCCGCTTGCTGATGTCGCCCATCGTGTGCTGGCCGTCGAGGTTGCGGGCGTACTTGCGCTCGAACGCCGCCGCCATCGGGCGCACGTCGCGCAGCGCATCGGACACGGCCTCGAGGTGCTTGCCGTGCTCGAGCACCCCGGCGCGTGACGCGGCCACGTAGGCGTCGTCGGGGAACACGTCCCACGCGCCCCACACGATGTCGTCGAGCGTGGCGAGCGGCACGAAGTCCTTCACCAACGGGCTGCGGTTGTCGGTGCGCTTGCCCAGACGGATGGTGCCCATCTGG
>JBEICS010000304.1:0-2702 GCA_040383925.1 Acidimicrobiaceae bacterium
ATGACAGCCCGGCGAGGAACGAGACGATGGCGGCGTTCACCGGTTCGGGATGCGTGAGGTTGGCGGCGTGCGCGGCCCCGGCGATGGGCACCACCGGGCCGCTGCCCGACAGACCGGCGGCCAGTGCCTCGGCGAGCGGCATCTCGATGGCGGTGTCGTTGGTGCCGTGCACCACCAGCGCCGGGCAGGTGATCTCTCCCAACCGGTCGGTGATGTCGTCGCGACCGAGCAGGCAGGCGCCGGGCTCGATGATCGACTCCTTCGGGCGGGCCTGCCACTTGGCGATCCAGCGGGGGTTCTCGACCGGGTCGTCGATGATGATGGTGGCCACCACGCCGGCCAGTTCGTCGACGGCACCGACGGCGGCCCAGGTGTCGATCATGCCCCGGTAGGCCTCGACCTTCTCGGCGTGCTCGGCCCCGGCCTGGGTGTCGAGCAGGATGAGCGCCCGCACCCGCTCGGGGGCGGTGAGCGCGACGCGCAGCGACAGGAAGCCGCCCTGGCTCATCCCTCCCACGACGGCGCGATCGATGCCGAGGTGGTCGAGCAGACCCAGGCAGTCGGCAGCCGAGTCCCAGTAGGTGAACGGTTTGCCGTCGTGCTCGGTGAGGCCGAAGCCGCGCTCGTCCCACGTGATGACCCGGTACTGCGGGGCCAGCGCCACCACCTGCGGGGCGAACATCTCGTGGTCCATCAAGAACCCGTGGGCGAGGATGACCGCCGGTCCGTCGCCGCCGCTGTCCTCGAAGTAGATCTGCTGGCCGTTGATCGCTGCATGGGGCATGGGCTGAACGTAGCAGCGCCGGATGCAGCAGACTGTCGGCATGGCCGACCAGCAGGTATCCGCGATCTTCGACCCCACGCGCTGGCGTGAGGTGCCCGGATTCGACTTCGACGACATCACCTATCACCGCAGCGTCGAGCACGGCACGGTGCGCATCGCGTTCAACCGACCCGAGGTGCGCAACGCGTTCCGGCCACGCACCGTCGACCAGCTGTACACCGCGCTCGACCACGCCCGGATGAGCACCGACGTGGGGTGTGTCCTCCTCACCGGCAACGGGCCTTCGCCGAAGGACGGCGGCTGGGCGTTCTGCAGCGGAGGCGACCAACGCATCCGCGGCAAGGACGGCTACAAGTACACCGTCACCGACGCGTCGGGCACGGCGGGCACCACCTCCGACACCATCGAGGCCGGCCGTGCCGGGCGGTTGCACATCCTCGAGGTGCAGCGACTCATCCGCTTCATGCCGAAGATCGTCATCTGCGTCGTGCCGGGCTGGGCGGCCGGTGGCGGCCACAGCCTGCACGTGGTGAGCGACCTCACCCTGGCCAGCGCCGAGCACGCCCGCTTCAAGCAGACCGACGCCGATGTCGCCAGCTTCGACGGTGGCTACGGCAGCGCGTACCTCGCCCGCCAGGTGGGCCAGAAGTTCGCTCGCGAGATCTTCTTCCTCGGCCGCGAGTACACCGCCGACGATGCGCACCGGATGGGCATGGTGAACGCCGTCGTACCCCACGCCGAGCTGGAGGCAACCGCGCTGCAGTGGGCGAAGGAGATCATGGGCAAGAGCCCCACGGCGCAGCGGATGCTGAAGTTCTCGTTCAACCTCATCGACGACGGCTTGGTGGGCCAGCAGGTGTTCGCCGGCGAGGCCACTCGCCTGGCGTACGGCACCGACGAGGCACAGGAGGGTCGCGACTCGTTCCTCGACAAGCGCGATCCCGACTGGAGTGCCTTCCCGTGGCTGTACTGAACGACGGCTTCATCCCGGTCGACGACCCCGACGACGAACGCCTGGCGGTGTTCCGCCTCAACGAACGACAACTGTCGCCGCGCCCGCAGCGCCGCGACGACGAGGGCGACGGCCTGTTCGCTGCCGAGGGCGACCTGGTGGTCGAACGAGCGCTGGCGGCCGGGTGCGTGGTGGTGGCGGCCCTGGTCGATGCCGCCAACCCGCCGGCCGTGGCTGCGGTGCTGGCCGCGCAGGCGCCCGTGTACGCAGCCGGCGAGCAGGTGCGTGCCCGCGCCACCCGCCTGGGCGCTCCCAACCGGGTGATCGCCCTGTTCCGTCGTCCGCCACGGGCAACGGTCGACACGCTGGCCGCCACGGCCCGGCGTCTGGTGCTGGCCGAGGCGGTCGACAACCCGGTGAACATCGGCTCCATCATCCGCAACGCGGCCGGCCTCGGCTGGGACGGCCTCGTGCTCGACACCACCAGCGCCGACCCCCTCACCCGCCGGGCGCTGCGGGTGTCGATGGGTCACGCCCTGGTGTTCCCCCACGCCCGCACCGCCGACCCGGCAGCCACCATCGGCGTGCTGGGGGCCGCGGGCTTCACGGTGGCGGCGCTCACCCCGGCAGCCGACGCGGTCGACCTGGCCGACCTCACCGCGGCCGACCTGCCCGAACGGCTGGTGCTGTGCGTGGGTTCCGAGCGCGCCGGGCTGAGCGATGCGTCGATGGCGGCGGCCACACTGCGCGTCCGCATCCCGATGCAGCACGGTGTCGACTCGTTGAACGCGGCGGCCGCCACGGCCATCGCGTGTTACGCGTTGGCGCTCAGGGGGCCGGCTTCGCGCTGCTGATGGGCAGGCCGGTGTCGTTTCGCATCGCCTCGGCCGCCGGTACGAAGTAGCCGACCAACAGGTCGCGCACCTGCGGGTCGTCGGTGGTGGCATCGACGGCGCGGATCATGTG
>JBEICS010000305.1:0-2574 GCA_040383925.1 Acidimicrobiaceae bacterium
GACACGCCGTTCGGTCGCGGCGAGGTCGCCCTCCCGCAACCAGGCCGACAACACCACGCCCACCGCAAAGGTGGGGTGACCGCGGCCGAGATGGACTGCGAGGGCAGCATCAGTGTCGGCGCCGCGGTCCCACGCCGAGTAAGGCAGCACGATCTCGGGGTTCGATCGAGCGGCTTCGCGGATCGTGACGAACCGGCGGAGTTCACCAGCCTCGGCAACCACCGCTGGCGACGTCTCCGGTGGCGGAGTCGACTCGGTCGGTGGAGCAACGGTCGACGAACTCACCGGTCCAGCGGCGCCGATCGACGTGGTCGGCCCGAGACCCGAACCGGTAGGCGTCGTTCCGCTGCTGGAACACGCCGCCAGCACCGAGAACACAATGACGCAGCCGACTGTGACCGATCGCTGAGCGAACGACGTTTCCTTCGCGCGGCGACCACGCCGACGATTCACGAGTTCGTTTCCATCCAGATTCGGGGGTCATCAGGAAGGTCTTGGAGCGCAGACGGGTCGAGTGGTGGCACTGCTGCGTGCGACACCAGCCGGTGCCGTGGCCGGGCATCGACCTCACCGTCGCCGAAGAGCTCTTCGTGCAACTTCTCCCCCACCCGCAGACCGGTGAAGACGATCGGAATCGACTGATTCGACTGGGCGACCAGACGCTTGGCGACGTCGTAGATCCTCACCGGATCCCCCATGTCGAGGACCAGCACCTCGCCCGACTCTCCGATCGCGCCGGCCTGGATGACCAACTGCACCGCCTCGGGAATGGTCATGAAGAAGCGGGTGACCTCGCGATCGGTGACCGTGACGGGCCCGCCACGCTCGATCTGGTCGCGGAACGTGCCGAGCACGCTGCCTCGCGAACCGAGCACGTTGCCGAAGCGGACCGACATGAAGGTGCCGGATGCCGCATGTGCCGCGACGTGCGCAGTGAGTCGTTCGGCGACCCGCTTCGAGTAGCCCAACACGCTGATCGGGTTCGCCGCCTTGTCGGTCGAGATGTTGACGAACACCTCGACACCGACTTCGGCGGCCGCCTCCAACACGTTCAGGCTGCCGAGCACGTTCGATTTGTATGCCTCGGCCGGATACTGCTCGAGCAACGGAAGGTGTTTCAGTGCAGCAGCGTGGAACACCACCTGCGGGCGTCGATCCCGGAACAGCGCTCGCAGATTCGGGGCATCGCGGATGTCGGCGAGGACGGTGTCGGGTGTGTCGAGCAGGGCTCGGCCGTAGATCGAGAGTTGCACCTGATGCAGCGCGCTCTCGTCGCGGTCGAGCATCATCAGCTCGCTCGGCTGGAACCGCACCAGTTGCCGGCAGAGCTCGCTGCCGATGCTGCCGCCGGCTCCGGTGACGAGCACACGCTTGCCACGGAGGTAGTGCGCGATCTGCTCGACGTTGGTCTCCACCTGATGGCGCCCGAGCAGGTCCTCCTCGGTGAGATCGCGGATGTCGCCGACCCCGATCTCGGCGAACAACTCGTTCGCCGCCGGGAGCACCTTCACGGTCAATGATGCGGCGCCCGCCAGATCGGCGATCTCACCGATGGTCTTGGCCGACGCCGACGGGACAGCGATGAGCAGGGTGCTGGCCCCGGTCCGCTTCGCCAGGTCGGCCAGCGTCGACCGATCGCCGAGCACGGGAACACCCATGATCTTGAGGCGCTGTTTCGACGGGTCGTCGTCGACGAAGCCGACCGGCACGTAGCTGGAAGAACGGCTGCGCAACAACGCGGTGACGACCTGCAGGCCGCCTTCACCCGCTCCATAGACCAGCAGCGGCTCGGCCGTGCGATCCGACGGGCGACGCAACCACTCGAGCGACAGACGCCAGACGTACCGGATGGCGCCCATCAACATGAGGCCGATCACACCGCCCACGAGCACCGCGCTCTGCGGGATCGGCCGCTTGGTGAAATAGACGGCGTTGAGCAGGAACAGGCCACCGGTGACGATGGCCGCCGTCAGCACGAGCGCTGCCACCTCGTCGTACGAGCCATAGCGCCACTTGCGTCGGTACAGTCCGACGGCGTACCCGGCGAGCACCTGCAGGAGCACCACGAGCGGCAGGATGCGGCGCAGACCATCGTCGCTGTTCTCTGCAAACGCCAGCCCGAACCGGAGGTAGATCGCCAACGCTGTTGCGCCTGCCCACGCAGCGATATCGAGCAGGATTCGAATCGGTGTCGCCAGTGGATAGAGCCGGTCGACGAACCGGAGCAGCCTGTCTTGAACGTCGTAGCGGTCGACCATGTCGCCCCTCAGCCCTTCACCGCACGCCGCACGCGCTGGCCGGCGGCCGAGTAGCGCACGATGCAGTAGGAGGCACGCACCCCGTCGCGCCAGCCGATCTTCTTGCCCTCGGCGTAGGTGCGCCCCGAGTACGAGATGCCCACCTCGTACACCCGCCATCCACCACGCGCGACCTTCGCCGTGATCTCGGGTTCGAAACCGAAGCGGTTCTCCTCGATGACGATGCTCTGGATGACCGAGCGCCGGAAGGCCTTGTAACAGGTCTCCATATCGGTGAGGTTGAGGTTGGTGAACATGTTCGACAGTGTCGTCAGCA
>JBEICS010000306.1:0-2573 GCA_040383925.1 Acidimicrobiaceae bacterium
AACCGGAAACTGGCCGCTTCGGCGTCGTCGGTGGGGGCGATTCGGCGGATCTCCATCGGCCGGACACCCTACGCTCGGGCCATGGACGACGCCCATCGCATTCGCACCCTCGATCAACTCCGCGAGCACTACCGGCAGCCCGCCGCCCTCACGGCGAACAAGGAGCGGACAGCCATCGACGACGCCAGCCGACAGTTCATCGAACGCAGCCGATTCGCCGTGGTGGGCACGTTCGATGCAGCTGGCAACCCCGACGTGTCGCCCCGCGGCGGCGACAGCGGATACGTGCGCGTGCTCGATCCCACGCATCTCGCCATGGCCGACCTGGGTGGCAACAACCGCCTCGACACCCTGCAGAACGTGGTCGACACGGGTCGCGCCGCCTTCGTGTTCGTGGTACCGGGCCAGAGCGAGACCGTACGCGTGAACGGTCGCGCGTGGGTGAGCGTCGATCCCGAGTTGCTCGCCGGGTTCACCCTGCCACGCGTGCCGAAGTCGGCGGTCGTCGTCGAGGTGGAGACCACCTACGTGCACTGCGCCAAGGCATTCCATCGCGGCGGGGTGTGGGATCCCGACGTGTGGGCGTCGTTGGCCGACGCCCCGGACGGCGCGGCGATCCTGAGCTGCCAGGTGGTTGCCGAAGGAACGCCCGACCAGCTGCGCGTGTGGCTCGACGAGAGCTACGTCGAGGATCTCGCCGCCGAACGCTGACGCGTTCAGCCCGGGCCGATCACGCCATCTTCGCCTGGAGGCGACGGTCGAGCGCGTCGAGGAAGTCCTCGGTGGTGAGCCACGGCGTGTCCCTGCTGATGAGCAGCGCCAGGTCCTTGGTCATCTCGCCCTGCTCGACCGCCTCGATGCACACCCGCTCGAGCGTCTCGGCGAATGCCGTGACATCGGGAGTGCCGTCCATCTTGCCGCGGTAGCTGAGACCTTGGGTCCAGGCGTAGATCGACGCGATCGGGTTGGTCGAGGTCTTGTTGCCCTTCTGGTGCTCGCGGTAGTGGCGGGTGACGGTGCCGTGCGCGGCCTCGGCCTCGACCGTCTTGCCGTCGGGGGTCATCAGCACGCTGGTCATCAGTCCCAGCGAGCCGTAGCCCTGGGCCACCGTGTCGCTCTGCACGTCGCCGTCGTAGTTCTTGCAGGCCCACACGTAGCCGCCCTCCCACTTCATCGCGCAGGCAACCATGTCGTCGATGAGGCGGTGCTCGTAGGTGAGACCGGCCGCGTCCATCTCGGCTTTGAACTCGGTCTCGTACACCTCTTGGAAGATGTCCTTGAACTGACCGTCGTAGGCCTTGAGGATCGTGTTCTTGGTGGACAGGTAGACCGGGTAGTTGCGGTTCAGGCCGTAGCGCAGCGAGGCGCGGGCGAAGTCGCGGATCGAGTCGTTGAAGTTGTACATGCCCATGGTGACGCCACCGTCGGCGCCGAAGTCGGCGATCTTCATCTCCACCGGAGCGCTGCCGTCGGCCGGGGTGTAGGTCATCGTCACCGTGCCGGCGCCCGGCACCTTGAAATCGGTCGCCTTGTACTGGTCGCCGTGGGCGTGACGGCCGATGACGATGGGCTTGGTCCAGCCGGGCACGAGCCGCGGGATGTTGGAGATGACGATGGGCTCGCGGAAGATGACACCGCCGAGGATGTTGCGGATGGTGCCGTTCGGGCTCTTCCACATCTTCTTCAGGCCGAACTCCTCCACCCGCGCCTCATCGGGGGTGATGGTGGCGCACTTCACCGCCACGCCGTGGCGCTTGGTGGCCATGGCCGAGTCGATGGTGACCTGGTCGTCGGTGGCGTCGCGGTGCTCGATGCCGAGGTCGTAGTAGTCGAGTTCGACGTCGAGGTACGGCAGGATGAGCTTGTCCTTGATGAACTGCCAGATGATGCGGGTCATCTCGTCGCCGTCCATCTCGACGATCGGATTGGCCACCTTGATCTTGGTCATCGCTACTCACCCTTCGCAGGCGCCGTTCCATCGCGGCGCACTTGTATCAGACTTGTACACCCTAGCCCTGCGCGTCCGCGCACTGCACGTTCACTGTGCAGGATTCGGTCCATCTCGCACGAGCCGTTCCGGGTGGTGTGGGCGCGGTACGGTCGCGTCATGGCTGCTCCTGAACTCGAACACCTCTTCACCATCACCGCCAACACCACCCTCACCGGCATGATCGCTAACGGCCCGGCGGGCACTCGCGTGATCGTCGACGCCAGCACCGGCACCTTCGAAGGGCCGAAGATGCGCGGCACCGTCAGCGGCCCCGGCGGCGACTGGGTCACCGTGCGCGCCGACGGCTCGATGCTGCTCGACGTGCGCATCCTGCTGAAGACCGACGATGGTGCCGACATCCTCATGGAGTACAAGGGCATCGGCCTCGATGGCGCCACCCACATCACCACCGCCCCGATGTTCCAGACCGGCGCCGAGCAGTACGCCTGGCTGAACAGCACCGTCGCCGTCGCCCGTGGCAGCAGCGGTGGCGGCTCGGTGACGTACGAGGTCTACGCCGTCAAGTGACCCCGGGCCACCCAACCCCCACGGCGTTTGTGAGTGAAACCCTGTCGATCGGGGT
>JBEICS010000307.1:0-2562 GCA_040383925.1 Acidimicrobiaceae bacterium
CAGGACGCGGCTGCGCGGCGTGATGGCAGCTTCGAGCGCCTCGGGCCGGAGGTGGAACTCGTCCTCGGGCGTGGTGGGCACCGGTACGAACGTGGCCCCACTCGAGGCCACCACGGCTTCGTACGTGGCGTAGTAGGGGTCGGGCACGAGCACCTCGTCGCCCTGTTCGACCAACGAGTTGATGGTGGCGTACAGGCCCGACTGCGTGCCGGGCACGCAGATCACTTCGTCTTCGCCCACGGGGCGGCCCGAGCGGCGGGTGAGGTGCGCGGCCACGGCTGCCACCGCCCCCGGTTCGCCACGACTGGGCGCGTACCGGGTGCGACCGCGCTGCAGGCCCGACACGGCGGCCTCGATGACCGACGGCGGCGGGGGGAGGTCGGGTTCACCGATCGACAGGAACACCAACTGCTCGCCGGCGCGGGCCCGCTGGATGGCGGCGAAGTGCACGGCCCACTTGTCGGAACCGAGGCCGTTGAGCCGGCCGGTGACTGACGCGTATCTCACGCCGCAGAGTCTCGCACCGGCGGCGGCACTCCGCGCGAAAGCGGTCGGCCGGGTCGATGCCGGCCGTCGCTCAGACGGTGGTCAGGCGCTGGTCAGACCTGGCGGCCGACGAAGCTGAGGAACTGGGTCTGCTCGTCGGCGTCGGGCGCGCACTCGACCTTCGGGCCGAACAGGCCGGGCTGGCGGATCATCGCGTCGAGCGGCTTCAGGCCCGAGTACGACTGGGTCACGGCGTCGGCGTCGAGGCGCTCGTCGCCGCCCACGGCGCGGGCCAGGTCCCAGGTGTGCACGAGCACGTCCATCGCCACCAGGCGACCCAGCACCTGCTCGGCGGGCATCGGGCCCATCGGGCCGGGCACCGCGGTGGACAGGTCGGCGGTGGGCAGCGTGCCGAGGAAGCCGTCGCGGATGCCGTTCCAGGTGGCGACGATGTCGTCGTCGGCACCGATCTCCACCGGTGCGCCACCGGCGAGCGCCGCGGTGAGGCGGCCGAGGTTGTTGCCCACGTGCACCACCACGTCGCGGGCGGTCCAGTCGTCGCACGGGGCGGCGTTGCCCCACGCATCGGGCGCTGCGGCCTGCACCCGCGCATCGAAGGCGGTGAGGAGGTTGGTGACTCGGTCGACGACGGGGTTGCTCATGGGCCGTACCGTAGTCGTCCGGCGCGGTGCTCGTCCCGGTCGCGCGTCGACTGCTCGACATAGGTCGTGCCACGACGTATGGTGTGGGCATGAAGCCCGCCACCTCGGCACCGCTCGGTGATGTGACGATGCTCATCCTCACCGCGCTCGCCGACGACGACCGCCACGGGTACGGCATCATGACCGAGGTGCGCACCCTGTCGGAGGGGCGGGTGAAGCTGGGCACCGGCACCCTGTACGGGGCGCTCGAGCGCATGCTCGACGCCGACCAGGTGCGCGTCGTGCGCGAAGAGACGGTCGAGGGCCGGCTGCGCCGCTACTACCGCATCACCGACCACGGGCGGCGCACACTGCTCGACGACCTCGATCGGCGCGAACAGCAGGTGCGTGCTGCACGGGTGCGACTGCTGGGGGCCACGTGAGCGCCGATCGGCGCCTCGCCCTGGCGCTGCGGGCGTTCCCGAAGCGCTTCCGGGCCGCGCGCACCGACGAGATCATGGGCACGGTGGCCGAGGTACGAGCCGCGGGCGGGGGCGATGGCGTCGGTGGGCGCGAACTCGTCGACCTGGTGCTGGCCGGGTGGGCGGAGCGTCGGCGAACGCGTCCGCCGACGTGGACGCTGCTCCGGTATTTCTGGTTCGAGGGGCGTCTCGACCAGCGCTGGCACGGATGGATGTTCGACGACCTCCGCGGCTGGTACCCGCTCCGTCGCTCCCTACGCTCCGCTGCGCTGTTCTTCCCGATCATGTTCGGCATGTTGTGGCTGCTTCCGGCAGTGATGGGAGACGGGTCGAGATCACCGTTCGACCCGATGGCCTTCCTCCTCGTGGCCCCCGCGACGGTGGGATTTGGTGCGGTGATCGAGGCGATCTGGCACGTCAATCGCAAGCACATCCTGCGAAAGCACGGGTACGACCCGAGCACCTGGGCGCCGTTGGCTGCCGTGCCGGTGTCGCGTCCCGTGCCGTTGCCGCCGCCACCGCGGGCACTGTCACGAGCGGTGCCCGTGCTGCGGGGCACCGCAATCGGCCTCACCCTGGCGGGCCCCGCCGCTGCGATGGCCATGTTCGTGCCGTCGGCGGTGGTGGAGATCGAGTCCAAGGCCTTTTCGATCAGCCGCGATGCGTCGTACGTCGAGGTGGTGGGTCTGGCGATGCTCGTCGTCGCGTGTCTGCTGGTCGCCTCGTCGCGATGGTGGGGTGACGCGCTGCGTCGACGGTTCGTCACGGACCAACCCTGGTTGCTGACCGATCAGCAGTCCCGAGAGCGTTCGTGGTGGCGCACCCTCGTCGTCGCGGCGTGTGCCGTCGGCATCCCCGGTATCGCCACCAGTGTGCTGCCCATCGCACCGATGTTCGTGCCGGCCGCCTACCTCGCCGCGCTCGGACTGGTGCCCGAGCTGCTGCTCACGGCC
>JBEICS010000308.1:0-2465 GCA_040383925.1 Acidimicrobiaceae bacterium
GCGCTGGGCCGAGCGGTTCGAGTACGACCTCGTCGACTGGCACGGTGGCGTCAGCACCGTCACGCTCGAGCCGATGTATGAGTTCCACATGCGCGGCATCGGCTACGGCAACCCCAAGCACGGTCACGGCTACTGGCAGGGCGAGTCGGTGGTGGCCGGCGAGCGCCTCAGCCTGCCCGTCGACACGCCGTGCGCCCGCGAGCACGTGCACATCCAGGCGCTGTGCAAGGCCACCTTCCGCGGCGCCGACGGCCGTGTCGAGCACGGCACCGGCATCCTCGAACAACTCGCCTTCGGCGACCACGTCACCGGCCTCACCGGCATCCTCGACCCGTATCAACCCTGATCCTGTCAGGCCTGCCGGGCCGACCGTCATGCTCAGGTGTGCCGGATCGTCATCCCACCGTCGACCGGCACCACGGCGCCGTTCAGGAAGCTCGCCGCCGGCAGGCACATGCTGAGTGTGATGTGGGCCACCTCCTCGGGCAGGCCGTAGCGACGCAGCGGCACGCGTCGCTTGGCGTACGTCTGCTTGGCCTCGTCGGGAATGGGTGCAGTCATCCCGGTGAGGATGGGGCCAGGGCAGATGCAGTTCACGGTCACACCGTGGCGGCCGAGTTCGACGGCGAGGCTGCGGGTGAGCCCTGCCACCCCGGCCTTGCTGGCCGCGTAGGCCGTCATGCCCGCCGTGGCGACGATGGCCTCGGTGGACGCGATGTTCACGATGCGCCCGCCGCCTTCGGCCTCACGCAGATATGGCAGGCACAGGCGCACCAGACGCGAGTGCGACGTGAGATTGATGTCGAGCGTGCGGGCCCAGTTGGTCTCGTACGACTCGTCGTCCTGGAACACCGAGTTGGGTAGCGACACCCCGGCGTTGTTGATGAGCACGTCGATGCCGCCCCACTGCTGCACGATGCCGCCCACCAGCTTGCGCAGCGCGGCGTGATCGGACACGTCGCAGCCATAGCCCACCGCGGCGTCGGGGCCGTGCACCTCGGTGATCTCGTCGACCACGGCGAAGAGCCGCTCGGTATCGAGGTCGCACAGCGCCACCCGCGCCCCCTCGTCGGCGAACAGGTGGGCGGTGGCCCGACCCATGCCCGAGGCCGCGCCGGTGACCAGCACCCGCTTACCGGCCACACTGCGCGACAGGGCCGTGAGCCGACCGGTCATGCTGCGCGCCAGGTGAAGCGGCCCTTGATGCCGTACATCCGCATGATGACGGCCTTGGTGGGGCGCAGCACGGCGAACACATGGGTGTCGGCCTCGGGGCCACCGGGCTCGAACATCGCCAGGTCGTAGCCCATCTGGCCCCACAGGGCCTGGCGTCCCTCGGTGGTGTCGACCACCTGGGCGTCGCCCCACAGGATGCAGCTGTCCCAGTCGGTGGTCTCGCTGACGGCGAAGTGCACGCACAGCTTCGGATTGGCGCGCAGGTTGGCGACCTTGGCCTCGTTGGTTGCCAGGAAGGCGACGAGGTCGTCGCCCACCCACGACACGGCCACGGGCGAGACGTACGGTGTACCGCTGGCAGATGAGGTGGCCAGGTAGGCGATGCGCCCGTACCGCTCGGCATCGGCACGCACCTCGGCGAAGGTGATGTCGCCGCTCACGATGCGACCCACCGGGTGGTGCCGCCCATGCCATAGGCCTTCATGTACATCGCCCGGCCGGGCTGCACAGCGATGAAGGCCGTGTCGGGCGAGGCGTCGGGGCCACCCGGCGCGAACAGGTTCAGGTCGTAGTCGAACACGCCGTTCCACAGTCGACGCTTGGTGTCGAGGTCGGCGTGCACGGTGGCGGTTCCCCACACCTCGAGGCCGTCGCCCACCTCGGTGACCTGCCAGTGCAGGGCCACGTGCGGGTTGTGGGCGATGTTGCGCACTTTCACCGAGTCGAGACCGCACATGATCCACACCACATCGCCCTCCCAGCACGGGTGCACGGGCACGACGTCGGGCTGGTGGTCGGCGCCGATGGTGGCGAGGTGCGCCCAGGGTGACAGCGCGGTGCCGTACGCCTTCACGGCGTCGAGGGAGAGTTGGTCGGTCATCGCGGATCAGGCCTCCGGCATCGGGTAGTGGATTCCGGGGATGCCCATCTTCCACTGGTCGAACGTGTTCGGCACCAGACCTGCGTACGGCGTGCCCGCCTGCGGCTGGTCCTTGTTCCACGAGAAGTGGCTGGGGGCGATCTGCCAGGCGCCGCGGCTGGCGTCGAACGCTCCGTCGACCATGAGACTGTGCCCGCTCACGTAGCTCGACGCATCGCTGGCGAGGAACAGCAGCGGGCCGCGCAGGTCGCGCTCGGGGTCGCCCAGGCGACGCATCGGGGTGCGGCTCTCGATCCACGGCGCCATGCCCAGCATCTCGAACAGTGGCTTGGTCATCTCGGTGACGAAGTAGCCCGGGGCGATGGCGTTCACGCGCACGTTGCGATCGGCCCACTCGACGGCGAGCAGC
>JBEICS010000309.1:0-2373 GCA_040383925.1 Acidimicrobiaceae bacterium
AGCCCACCTTGCCGGCGTACTCGCCCGACTCGATGGTCCACTTCGTCATGCCTTCACTGATGCGGGTCATCAGCCAGTTGCCGTCGGGATCCTGGCGGCGGTTGCGCAGCGGGATGAGGTCCATCACCTCGCCGGTGAACGCCCACTCCTTGCCCGAGCGACTCGAGCGCAGCAGGCCGGAGATGCGCTGGTGGTAGGCCTCGTCGCCACGGGTCTCGGTGGTGATGCTGACGTCGTCGCAGTAGTGCATCTGGCCGCGCTCCCACACGAAGCCGCCGCGGGTGCCGGGGCCGTCCTTCTTCGCCACTCGACTGGCCATGAACCCGAAGTCCTGGTCGACGTTGGCGGTGAGCCAGCGGTAGTACCACGGGGCCTGCCAGTAGCGCGGGCCCCACGAGTGGTCGCGCAGGCCGTGGCCGTCGATCTCCCATTCGCGGTCGCCCACACGGATGGTGCCGCGGGCGGCGATGAGCTGTTCGTAGTGGCCCTTGGCGAACTCTTCGCCGGGTGCTTCGTGCGGGGTGTCGGGCTCGCCGCCGAACATGCTGGGCCTGCCCTGGCCGGTGAAGGTGATGTGCACCTCGCACTCGGCGTAGGGGTTGTTGGTGAAGGCGTCCTTTGGGTTGGCCATCTGCTCGGGTTCGTCGAGCAGCACCACCTTGCCGGTGTAGTCGATGTGCAGTTCCTCGAACGGGGTGACGATGGTCCACGTGAGGCCGCCGGCGTCGAAGCGGTCGTTGTTGTCGATGGTGGGGCGCTTGTACATGAAGCCCACGCTGCGGCGCTCTTCGCCCTCGGCCGGGGGCAGATACAGGCACACCGTCATCTCGGCGTAGCCCTCGTTGGCGCGGTTGCCGATGCGGAACCAGCCGCCCACCTGCTGGGTGGGGTCGAAGCAGTTGATGTACATGCTCTCGTTGAAGTTGGGCTCGGGGCCCAGTTCGTGCATGTACTCATCGGACGGATCGAGGCGAACTCCCATGGGGCCGAGGGTAGTGAACCGGTGAGGGTGGCCCGTCACCGGGCGCCCGCGGCTCACCATGGTGATCACCAGATGGTGAGTTGCTCCCAGGTGATCGCGACGTCGCTGACGACGCGCCAGACGAGTCGGCCGCGTGGTCCGGGACGGCGGACCTGGACCACTTCGGGGCGCAGGTTGCGGGCCGAACCATCGGGGTCGTACAGCAGGATGCTGCCGTCGGCGGCCACGCCCGCGACCTTGCCCTCCACCCAGCGGCCCGTGCCGTTGCGGCGGAACCGGATCGGTTCGCCGGCGCGCAGGCCGAGCGTGGTGAGCAACGCCGTGTCGGTCACGTCGCGGTCAGAGACCCATCATCCGGGCCTGCAGCTTGCGCATGCCGGCCAGCCAACGATCGACGTCTGCCGTCTTGCGCTGCAGGTAGGTGAGCACCTCGGGGTGGGGCAGGATGAGGAACGTCTCGTCGGTGATGGCCTGTAGCACCACCTCGGCCACCTCGGCCGGTTCGAGCACACGGCCCGAGGCGCGCACCACACTGCTGGCGGGCCCCGCGCCGGGGGTGTCGCCCGCATTCAGCAGGTTGGTGTTCACGCCCTGCGGGCACAGGCAGCTCACCCGGATGCCCTGGTCGCCGTAGGTGATGCTGAGCCACTCGGCGAACGCCACCGCTGCGTGCTTGGTCATCGTGTACGGGGCCGAGCCGATCTGGCTCAGCAGGCCGGCCGCCGAGGCGGTGGAGCAGAAGTAGCCCTCGCCGCGGGCCAACCAGCCGGGGACGAGGTGCTTGGCGGCCCAGCGGTGGGCGTGGGTGTTGATGGCGAAGGCCGCCGCCCACGTCTCCTCGGGCGTGTCGAGCAGGGTGCCGCCGCCGATGCCGGCGTTGGCGAAGAACAGGTCGATCGGCCCGAAGGCGGCCTCGGCCGCGGCGATGAGGTCGATGTTGCCCTGTTCGGTACCGATGTCGGCGGCGACGCCGAGTGCCGAGCCAGATCGAGCAACCTCGAGGGTTGCGGCGACGCGCCGTGCGCCCTCGCCGTCGAGGTCGGCGAGCACGACGTTCGCTCCTGCAGCGTGGAAGCGCGCAGCCAGTGCCGCACCGATTCCACCGGCTGCCCCGGTGACCACCACATGCCGTCCGTTCAGATCCATGCCGGGATGGTAGGCGTCACAGCCGGGGTTGCCACACCACACCGGTACCATGCGTCGCGCGGAGTCGCACGGGCCGATATGGTCACAGGCATCGCCACCACCGGCCCACGAGTCAAGGAGCATTCGATGACCGACACGAACGACGCTGTCATCCACGAGGCGCTCACGATCATCGACAAGGCGCTGTCGCAGATGATGCAGCGTGAGTTGGTGTCGTCGGGTGAGGTCACCGACGTGCTGCTCGA